>CAYUVE010000087.1:0-8735 GCA_964447985.1 uncultured Thiotrichales bacterium | reverse complement strand
AAGTAGGTGCCGCGCTAACACATCGCCAAGCCGATAAGACGATCGATGCTAAGGGTAAATTAGTGCTGCCGGGTATGATTGATGATCAAGTCCACTTTCGTGAGCCAGGTTTAACCCAAAAAGGTGATATGGCGACGGAGTCGCGTGCCGCCGTTGCGGGTGGGATAACCAGCTTCATGGAAATGCCTAATGTCAATCCGCCGACGACTAATCTGCAGGCCTTAGAAGATAAATATACTCGCGCGGCTGGCCGTGCAGCGGCCAACTACGCTTTTTACCTGGGTGCAACTAATGACAATCTCGAAGAGATTAGGCGCCTACCAAAAAATGTCGCCTGTGGTATCAAAATATTCATGGGTGCATCAACCGGTAGCATGTTGGTGGATAACCCGCAAACCTTGGAAGGAATATTTGCTGACGCGCCGATACTTGTCGCTACGCATTGTGAAGATACGCCAACAATAAAACGTAATGAGGCTTTAGCTCGAGAAAAGTATGGTGACGATGTGCCGATTTCCATGCATCCGACCATTCGTTCAGAAGAAGCCTGTTATCTCTCGTCATCGTTAGCCGTTTCTTTGGCAAAACGTTATGACACCAAGTTGCATGTCTTACATTTAACCACGGCTAAAGAGTTGGAGCTTTTTACACCAGGAGATATAGACGGTAAACAGATTTCATTAGAAGCTTGTGTCCATCATCTATTCTTGTCAGAAGAAGATTACGCAACGAAAGGTAATGGTATTAAATGTAACCCCGCTATTAAGCGAGCGGAAGATCGTGCAGCTTTGCTTGCCGCTGTAAATAACGATGTCGTAGATATTATTGCCACAGACCATGCACCGCATTTGGCAGAAGAAAAAGCTTGGCCATTTATGCAAGCACCTGCCGGTTTACCGCTAGTTCAGCATGCATTACCGATGTTGTTTGAATTTTATGCCGACGGGCTAATGTCGGTAGAGACCATAGTCGAAAAAACCAGCCACAATGTCGCAAAGCGTTATCAAGTGGTTGATCGTGGTTATATACGCGAAGGTTATTGGGCAGATCTGATCATTATTGATACGGAACGACCACTTGCAGTGAGTAAAGATAACATTTTGTATAAATGTGGTTGGTCACCGTTTGAAGGTGATACCTTTAGGGCGTCTGTTGATAGCACCATTATCAATGGTGAACTGGTGTATCAGCATGGTACTACTGATGCGATTCCAGCTGTAGGGCGCCGGCTAGAATTTTCGCAAGATTAAATACTAAGGTGAGGTATGGAAATTGGGCTTATCATCGTCGGTGATGAGATACTCAGTGGACGACGAACCGACAAACATTTTTCAAATGTCATCAGTGTTTTGTCAGAACGTGGGCTTCAGCTCAGCTGGTGTCGAATACTTGCTGATGATATTAACCAACTTACCCGGGCCTACCGCAGCGCACTCGAGACTGGCGAAATTGTTTTTAGCTGTGGCGGTATTGGTGGTACACCCGATGACTTGACTCGCCATGCCGTTGCCCAAGCAAGCGAGCGTGCCTTAGTTCCCCACTCAGAAGGCTTAGATATTCTGCGAGAGCGTTTTAATGAGTCGGGTATTACGCCTGAACGGCAACGTATGGTCGAGTTCCCAGCTGGTGCGCGTTTAATACCCAACCCTGTCAATAGTGTTCCAGGATTTAGCATCGAGCATATTCATTGTGTGCCGGGTTTCCCCAAGATGGCGACTCCCATGATTAAATGGGTCTTAGAAAATGAATATTCCCATGTAGAAAGTAAACCTCAGT
The DNA here is from genome assembly GCA_964447985.1 of uncultured Thiotrichales bacterium. Classification (GTDB taxonomy): domain Bacteria; phylum Pseudomonadota; class Gammaproteobacteria. The sequence goes on along the minus strand of CAYUVE010000087.1, from coordinate 6,959 downwards.
TAGAGCATGCAGTGAGAATCATAGGTGCGCGTGAAAGTGATTTGATTCCGGTAATGGAAGATATTCTTGAAAAGTACCCGCAGGTTAAAGTTTTCAGCTTGCCGCGATTAAAAAAGAAAGAGCATTGGGTGGATTTGGGCGTGAAGGGTAATGATCATGCCTTGGTCGAACAGGCCTTTACGCTACTGACTCGAACATTAGAAAACTTAGGCATAGCCTGGCAGACGATAGAATAACGCCAGGCCATGAAGTTAAGGAGTAGTTATGAGTAGTAAACTTTACCCAGCACCTGACTGGAGTGTCAGTCAATGGTTTAATTCGGATGTTGATATTTCTCTAAGTCAACTTCGCGGTAAGGTAGTTGTGCTGCATGCATTTCAAATGTTGTGTCCAGGCTGTGTCTCGCACGGAATACCACAAGCACAAAAAATTCACGACTATTTTTCCAAGGATGATGTTGCTGTTATCGGTATGCATACGGTATTCGAGCATCATGAAGCGATGACGCCGACATCACTTGAAGCCTTTATCTATGAATATCGTTTAGGCTTCCCCATAGGGGTTGATACAGCAAGTGATGATAGTCCAACACCTATCACCATGACACGCTATCAAATGCGCGGTACGCCAACATTAATCTTAATCGATCGCGAAGGCATGCTACGCGCGAACTATTTTGGTCGACCAGAAGATATGCAAGTTGGCGCTGAGATTACCGCATTAGTCAATGCTCCGCACCTATCAAATGCTGATAGGTCGAATGAGGAGCAAGAGAGTGGTTGTTCGGATGAAGGGTGTGCAATTTAACTTCTAAGAGGAGCTTTCGTGTCTTCTAAAATTGTCTTGATTGGGGGGTTACCAGGAACAGGCAAATCTACATTAGCTGGTGCCTTGTCTAAAGAATTTGGAGCTCCAGTTTTTTCCAAGGATGAACTAGAAGCAGCTGTCGCTCGCAATGGGCTAGCAGATAGTAAGAAAATGAATGGTGTGGGTTATGAGCTGATGTCGACGCTAGCTAAACTCGTGCTCTCTGGCGGGAGCAATGCAATTTTTGACTTTATCGCATCTAAAAAACCAACAGAAAAGCTTTGGCCAGAGTTATCGCTCATAAATATAAAGTATATCGAATGTGTGTGCTCAAATGAAAGTGATCATCAAAAAAGGGTATTAAATAGAAAAAGAGATATTCCTGGATGGTATGAGTTGGATTGGAGTGATGTTCAAAGTATAAAAGGTAGTTATATCCCCTATAGAAAAGAGCGTTTGATTGTTGATTCAGTTGAAGATTTGAACAAAAATATTAGATTATCTGTTAACTATATAAATAGTTAGACCTTAGTGTTTCCCCTCGGTACCAATATCGAAACCCGGGTTTTAATATTTTTCGCTACTATATGATCTAGCCCAGTTAAAATGTATCTAATATATGCAAAGCATCGAGTAAATTTTCCGTTATCGCTGGGCGTGAAAAATGGTAATAGTCATCGGTTCGAATACGATCTTCCACCCAATAATTAATCGCTCTTAGTGTCTCTTCATCAAGCACTCCATTGGGTGCACTGTGAAAAAATTTCATAGATTTTAATTGCTTTTGAAATTGTGTGATTTGTTCTGAAGTCAGCGAGACTTCGGCGATTAAATATTGACTGCTGTTTGCCCAAGGAATAACGATGACGCGATCATCGACTTGTATTAGATCAATAAAGTGTTCCCCTTCGCAGTGATATGAGTAACTTTTCATAACACGTTGATCGCCTGAACTAATGGGGCTATCTGTGGGCGGAATATCAATATCCGCCAATGTTGGATCGTCTAGATTGACTACTGGCTCAGTGAGTAGAGAGACTTGCCAATCTTCACAAGCAAGACCGGTCATCGCAATGCCTTTAGTATCGATGGTTATGGTTTGACCGATGGGCGAATCAGAGTCATTCATCGGGTTAGCAGGTGCGGCAACATCGCTGGCACGGCGAAGGGTAACGACTTCATAAATACCTGGGATTGGTAGCGCCGACTCAGGCTGAATTGACCCAGCGCTAAGGGGTAAACTAAAACCCATTAAGCCCACAATAAGTAAAGCTAAGGTAAAACGTGTATTCGGTGTAATAGTCATTTAGCAGCCTATCTTGTAGGTAATCTTTAAGTTTATTTTGAACCATGTGCTTAGATTACATAAAAGCCCTTTGTTAGACCACACATGACGAGTATTATGTTCTAGTTAAGGCTGTAACCGTATGATTGAGATATACATAGTGGGGGTATCGTGCGGATTAATAAAGAAAACACTAATAATATTAGTAAGTTAAAAACCCTAGGTCGACGACTCAAAGGGCTTAGACAATATTGCTGCTTGACCGTCTTTTTGCTTTTTGCCTGTCTGGTCTTGCCAATTCATGCTGATCCTTCAGCGGCAAACTTATTTCCGCAACTTCAATCACCCACAGCGCAAAGCCTTGGTGGCAACTGGGCAGTATCCTTAACTGATAAGGACGGTACCGTACTAGAAAGCACGCATATTGTTTTGGCTCCGCCTAGTAAGTCGATATGTGTCAAGACAAGCCAAGGGCATTGTTTTTACCACGATGTAGATAACCCGGAAGGTGATTGGGCCGCCTATTATGTGGGTAGTGGCAATATTTACAAGCGTGAATTCAAAATTAATAGCGACTCGAACTTTGACTTCGGTCATGCCTATGGAATGATTGGTCATTGGGGCGCTAATTCAGTTATTAATATATCAGGTGATACGGGGCTAGGAAAATGGACGTATAACGAATCTTCTGGCCCGGAGCGCTGGCAGCGCTTACGACCTAAAATTAATCAGGTTGGTTTTGGCAGAACCTTGGCCGGCAGAGAGACTTTTGAACCAAATAGCAGGGAGCCAAAACACATCGTTGAATACGGCGCCATGGGGCGTGTTAAAGGTAAATACGACTCCTGGTGGTGGGCGGCAAACAGGACATCGCCAGCCAATAGGCCTAAGTTTTACATTACCCTTTTTGGTGAAAACCTATGGGGGCATCATGTCATCGATTTTGAGAATAGTCCTGGTTTTCTAGCACAGGGTTGTAGCGATCTCTATGATGAAAACTCGGGTCAGTTTTTAAACCACGTTGGTTTGCGCTGCGAAGTCAGTGTGATGAATGGCACGACCAATGGTATTAAGACTTTTCGTTTTGATAATCTCAAAGCTTCATTTATTTTTGATGTCAGTGGTATGCCGCAACCGCCACCACCCAAGCCGACTATTAACATCGAAGCTTTCAATAGTGAAGGCCAAACAGAAACGGTGACGGGTGGTTATCCATTTCGAATTTCTGTTTCTTACGATGACCTGCCCAGTACCTTACCTCGTGCCATAGAAATTCTCGATAGCGCAGGTGGTCGCCCTCTACGTTCTGTTAGATTACAACAAAGTAACGATCAGAAAGTGTTTGCCAGCCAGTGGTTTTATCCCTTATTTGAGACACCAGAGGAACTGCGAGAAGGCGAGACCTTAGAGCCAACAACGCCAGAATTGCAAACACGTTTAGCTAATGATTATTCTGGTGACTGGATGCTGGCGAGTGGTTCACCGAGAGGAGGACATGGTGTGGCGACGATAGGTCGTGGCGGTGACCTACGTTTGTCGATAACTCGCAGTAATGAAACCAAACATTATCTATCTGTTGCCACAACAGCTTATCGATCTATAGATGACCCCACCGAAATAGGTCGCTATGTCGCCTATATGAAATTAGCTCAGGGTGAGAATGTCCATAGGCAACCTGCAGCGGGTGGTGAGCTACTTATTTTGCCGCTTGCGGAAACCTTATCATTGCGCTTGGGTAATGCTGAAAAAACTGTTGATGTTGAGACGCTGAGCATAATCGGCGGTATGTTTGTTGATATTAAGCCCGAAACGGAAAACCGATTGGGCGGTACAGCACGCATCTTTTCTGCTGATATAGAGAATATCCAACTGACTCGGGATACACGCTATCTCGGGGCGGTTGTTATAGAAGACCAGTGGCCATCAACGGAACAAACTGGCCAAACATTGCGTGAGATGAGTTATCCCTTCGGTCCACGGCTGACCGTGGGTGCATCACGTTATCGCAACATTTTAGTGTTTGGAGAAAACCTACCTGGTTTCGGCTTTGCAACTTCATCAGATGAAAAGTTAGAACATTATTACGCCACCGCAGCAACATCTTCACAAGTTGTTTCTACTTTGGAAGGTTTAGGGGTTGAGTATCCAAGCGATTTTAATGGTTTGATTGTGCCGACTTTACTTAAGCCAGGTGTTGAGCCAGGACAGAAAACCTTACGGATAAACGGTGTTTCACTACCTTGGGATTTACAGTTTGCCGATAGTTTGGCGCGATATATTGTATTGCGTGAACCTGAGACCGATGTTTTTGAACCTGCGAATAGCTTGTATGAGGGGGACGTATTCAGGGTGGCTGTTAGAGCGCTCGGTGGGCTACCTTTGCCGCAATCCACCACGGCTAAACTCGAGCATTATCGTAATAACGATGGTCGGCATGGGCTAGTTGGGCAGGCAGAGATCAGTCTTACGCAAAAGACTATAGGCGAGGAAACTATGCTTGTTTCTACGCCGATTACGTTCCATCCATTATCAACGTATGACGAACAAGGGCCTGTTCGTCCTGGACACTTTGTTGTAACGGTTGAAGATCGCTTTGTTATTTCAGGTGCAGTCGGTAGTTTGCGTGTGGTACCACCCAAGTCGGTACATGAGATTGATCGTTATAACCCCTTTGAATCCATTTGGGATAAAGCTGTAGAAACTGCCAAAACTTGCCCCGATAGTAGACGCAAGACCAGCCATTGGATACTGACTAATGTTTTTTCTAGTCAGGGCGTGACTCAAACGATTGATTCTTCAGTAGAAGATCACGCTGCAGCAATATTACTGGCCAACGAAACGTATAAAGCGCTTGTCGAGCATAAGGAAACATTATCGCCCATACGTGATGAAAATGGTGTTAAGGCGATTATGGAATTAGGCCGGCAACATCGTGGCCCGTTTTGGTCAACGCTAAAAGCCGATATAGAAGACGTTGGCACGGAACCGCTATTCGAGTTACTACGCTCGCCGCAGTCTCTAGCGCGCCGTTGGAGTAGTGACCTGCCCGGCATTACCCCGGAAAAAGCTGAGATGCTTGCCCAAGATGCTGTTAAGCGCGTATTTAATCACCATCTAGAGCAGATGAACGATGCGCTGTTTCAGCTAAAGCGAGTTTCTGATTGTGACTACAATGGTCTTCTCAATTTAGTCGCACATCGTGCATCAAACGCGCCACAAAGCTTAATGCCAAAACTGGTGCGCGCCGAAGGGCAATTTAATCTTAGTGTTATTCCTGATAGGGCTGCGCGCAGTACCGTACAGTCTCTATATGTCAAAGGCGATGCCATCAAAGCCTTACAGCAATGGTCATCGACAGACAGTGCGGTGGTAGCAGCTTTTGCCTCTATTGCCACCTTTGGTGCTGGTGAGCTTCTAACGCTTGGCGGCTATGCTACGGCAGCAGCGATTCTTGGCGGCGGTGATGCCATTGTTGGCTTAGGTATGGGGATCAATGGCGCAGCAGCGCATTACCAAGCCAGTCGCTTTAGTGATTATGCTGAAGGCGCACGCAGTGTTTTAGGCGAGCAAACATTGGCCGAGGCCATTCGTGCGGAGCCCAATATTTTTATGACGGCGGCTGGGATTCTCCTACCAGCGGTATCGGCAAAGCAGGCGCTTAATGCGATGCGTGCCACGGCTAATCTCACTCGCGGTGGATGGCTTGCTAAAAGACTAAAAGACTTTTCGCCAGATGAATTGTCCAGATTAAGTGAAGCAGATGCGATTGATGTCGCTGCCTATATTGCTTCGGTGGAACATAAGCTCGCTAGACAGGGTCGATTGGCGTTGTCTAAGGATGAGCAAATCATTCATAACCTTGTGCGTCGGGCAACCGGTAATGCGCCAAAAGTTCCGACACGCGCAACGGCACCGGTTGATACCGTGGGCGAGTTATCCGCAAATATGACGCGCGAAGAGTTTGATGCCTTAAACCAGTCAGGTATTGCCCTAACGACTGAACAATTACAGCGTAAGATCGATGCGATTCTATCTGGGCGATTCACTACGCGCGCGCCAAGTGCTGAGCCTTCTATCAACGTTACCGAGGTAGCTGGCGATGCAGGGCAGCCCGCTCGTGTTCGACTTGAAGCCCCGTCACTACCTGATGCCGTTGATCCGAACAAGACGCTGATTCTAGATTTAGAGTTGCCCTCACCCGGCCCCGATTATGGCCATCGTTTACTGGATCTCGATGAGCTCACCGATTTTGCCACTAACCCGCGTGTTCGTATCACACCTGATGATGCGCGCTTTACAGCAACGTAATGATGTTTATGTGCCATGGGATGAAATCGAAGGTGTTGAAACGATAGACGGAGTGGTGCGCCGTAGTCGTTGGCATAGGATGGATGAGGCGCCACGTTTGCGGCTCGATGCAGAAGTACGGCAAATGGTCGATGAAGCCGCAGCCATTGGTAACCCTTGGGCTAAGCGCTTACAAAGCGATATGCGTAATGGAACCTATGACTATTTTTATGATCCTGCCTTGCCTGACCATTATGGCGGTGTAGGGATTAGAGCTGACGATCAAGCCGGGCATGGTGCTCTCGGCGTACTTAACCCATTTGAGCTATCGCCTAACGGCAATTATATATTGAGAACTCCAGAAGCCATTTCGCGTGATTTGATTCACGAGTACGCCCATACATGGAGAGGTGGCCAACCGCTTATCGATGAGTTACGTGGGCCTGCCGGTGCGGGAGTATTACGTGGTGAGTACAATGAAGTGCGGGCATTTATTGCCGAGAGTCGTTTTCAGCGCGATGTCGGTATCGCGCGCCAACTTAATGGGCGACCTTATCTCGCACCGGGTGACGGTATAGTA
>CAYUVE010000086.1:0-8746 GCA_964447985.1 uncultured Thiotrichales bacterium | reverse complement strand
TTGTGGCGTTCTAAGACTTCTTTCAAAAAGCGACCGGTATGCGAATGACTTTGTTCGGCTATATCGAAAGGTGTGCCGGTGGCAATGATTTCGCCGCCTTTGTCGCCGCCTTCAGGGCCTAAGTCCATAATCCAATCGGCTGTTTTAATGACATCAAGATTATGCTCAATAATGATAATCGTACTGCCTTGATCACGAAGGCGATGTAGCACTTTTAATAATTGTTTGATGTCGTGAAAATGTAGGCCAGTCGTCGGCTCGTCCAAGAGATATAAGGTGTTACCCGTATCACGCTTAGACAACTCGCGAGACAATTTGACGCGTTGTGCCTCACCACCTGATAGGGTTGTCGCATTCTGACCTAATTTGATATAGGAAAGGCCAACATCCATCAATGTGTCGATTTTTCTTTTTAATACTGGCACAGCGCTAAAAAAATCGGCAGATTCTTCAACTGTCATGTCGAGGACTTCGTGGATGGTTTTGCCTTTATAACGAATTTCTAATGTTTCGCGGTTATAGCGTTGTCCCTTACAAACGTCGCAGGGCACATAGATGTCGGCAAGAAAATGCATTTCTACCTTGATGACGCCATCGCCTTGGCAAGCTTCGCAACGACCGCCTTTAACATTAAAACTAAAGCGGCCTGGACCATAGCCACGAGAGCGAGCTTCTTGCGTCGCAGCAAACAGTTCTCGAATAGGCGTGAACAAGCCAGTATAGGTGGCGGGGTTGGAGCGTGGAGTACGGCCTATAGGGCTTTGATCGATACTAATGACTTTATCCAAAGTTTCTAGGCCGGATACATCTGAATAAGGTGCGGGCTCGGTCGTGCTGTGATTAATCTTAGCCGTAGCAATGCGATACAGCGTGTCGTTCACCAGAGTAGATTTTCCGGACCCTGACACACCTGTAACGACAGTCATTGCAGCTAAAGGGAAGTGTGCATTAACTTGTTTTAAATTATTACCGCTTGCCCCGAATACGCTTAAGGTTTTCGATTCATCGAATTCAAAGCCGTGTTCAACGATATCGATTTGTTTGCGGCCCGCAAGATAGTCAGCGGTAATCGACTCAGTGTGCTGAAGGATTTGTGCCGGCGTGCCCTGAGCGATGACCTCGCCACCGTGGACACCCGCACCGGGGCCGATATCGATAACATGATCGGCGGCACGAATCGCTTCTTCATCGTGTTCAACAACGATGACCGAATTGCCGAGATCGCGTAAGAAACGTAAAGTGTCTAAGAGGCGTTCATTATCACGCTGATGTAAACCAATAGAGGGCTCATCTAAAACATACATAACACCGACCAGCCCGGCACCAATTTGACTGGCGAGACGGATACGTTGGGTTTCGCCACCCGATAAAGTGTCGGCACTGCGTTCCAAGGTGAGGTAATCTAGCCCTACGTTGACTAGAAAACTAAGTCGTTGACTGATTTCCTTAATGATTCGTACGGCAATTTCGCCACGCGCACCGGGTAGTGCTAATTTAGAAAAAAAATCTTTTGCCTGGCCAATAGGTAGCCGAGTAATTTCAGGCAAGGAACGACCAGCGATAAAGACATTGCGCGCTTCACGTCGTAAACGCGTGCCTTGGCAGTCAGCACAGTCATGTGTCGACATGTATTTTGCTAGTTCGTCACGTACTACACTGGAATCGGTGTCTTTATAACGGCGTTCCATATTGGGGATGATGCCTTCAAAAGGCTGCTCTTTTTCAAAGGTGCCACCGCGTTCGCTAAAGTAAATAAATTTAATAACTTCTTCGCCGGAGCCATAAAGGATAATTTCTTTGGTTTCTTCGCTAAGTTCTTCAAACGGCACGTCAATGTCGAAACCATAGTGTTTTTCCAGCGACATTAATAACTGATAATAGTAGCCATTACGTCTATCCCAGCCACGAATAGCGCCGCCGGCCAGACTAAGATGAGGGTGGGCGACAACACGTTTGGGGTCGAAGAAAGTTTGTTTGCCTAATCCATCGCAGGTAGGGCAAGCCCCGGCCGGGTTGTTGAATGAAAATAAACGCGGTTCTAGCTCGGTAATACTGTAGCCGCACACGGGGCAGGCAAAAGAAGCCGAAAATAAAATTTCTTCGCGTTTTTTGTCGTCAATAAATGCGATACGAGCGCGGCCACCGCTAAGTTGCAAACAGGTTTCGACCGAATCGGCTAAACGTTGTTGAATATCCGCTCTGACTTTAAAGCGATCAATGACGGCTTCGATGGTATGTTTACGGCGCAAATCAAGCTTTTCGACTTCGTCGATTTCCATCACTTCGCCGTTAACGCGTACCCGCACATAACCTTGGCTGCGTAACTGTTGCAACACTTGTAGATGCTCGCCTTTGCGTTGATCGACAACGGGTGCTAAAAGCATGAGTCTTAAGCCTTCATCGAGCTCAAGAATATGATCCACCATCTGGCTGACCGTTTGTATCTGTAATACCTCATCATGGTCTGGGCAGCGCGGCTCGCCAGCGCGCGCATAGAGTAAACGCAGATAATCATAGATTTCTGTCACTGTGCCGACGGTCGAGCGCGGATTATGGGAGGTGGTTTTTTGTTCTATGGAAATTGCCGGAGAAAGTCCTTCGATAGAATCGACTTCCGGTTTTTCCATTACGGAGAGAAATTGGCGTGCATAGCTAGATAGCGATTCAACATAACGGCGTTGACCTTCGGCATAAATCGTATCAAAGGCTAATGACGATTTACCTGAGCCAGATAAGCCCGTAATCACAGTTAATTGATCGCGCGGGATATCAATATCGATACCTTTTAGATTATGCGTGCGCGCACCGCGGATGCGGATAGTGTCCATCTCGTTTCCTGCTCGTAATGCAACCTGCTAATATACGCGTTTTTCGCAGTAACAATCAAAGAGCTTTCCTTGTCACATTCTGGTCTGAACCCGACTGAAAAGCGGGCAACACTTACTCTCGCCAGCCTCTATTCATTGCGTATGCTGGGCTTGTTCATGATTTTGCCGGTATTCTCGCTCTATGCAACCGAGCTTGAGGGAGTCACACCGCTACTTATCGGCGTCGCTATCGGTATTTATGGTTTAACGCAAGCCTTATTGCAGATACCGTTTGGTTTGCTTTCAGATCGAATAGGTCGAAAGCCAATAATTATCACTGGCTTACTGATTTTTGCTGTCGGAAGCGTGATTGCTGCCATGGCGGATTCCATCATCATGGTGATTGTTGGTCGCGCGATTCAGGGCGCTGGCGCCATTGCCGCGGCCATTATGGCGTTAGCTGCCGATGTGACGCGCGAAGAGCAGCGCAGCAAGATTATGGCAACCATTGGCATCAGTATCGGCTTTGCCTTTGTATTATCACTGATTCTTGGCCCTATTTTGAATCAATGGGTGGGTGTGCCGGGGATATTTTGGTTAACGGCCTTGTTAGCTTTGCTTGGTATTGCTTTGGTGCAGTTGGGTTTGCCAAAAGTGGTCGTTCAGCGTGGTCATCGCGATGCCAGCGCTGTCCCAGCAGAAATGGGTGCGATGTTGCGTGATGGACAGTTGCTGCGCTTGGATATCAGTATCTTTACGCTGCATTTTTTGCTTACCGCTTGTTTTGTTGCCTTGCCCCTGGCACTGCAAGATGGAGCCGGCGTTGCCGTAGCACAACATCCTTGGGTCTATGGGCCCGTTTTAATTATTGCGATGCTGCTAATGGTGCCGTTTGTGATTGTGGCTGAGAGCAAGCGTAAAATGAAGCCAGTGGTCGTATCAGCCGTTGCGGCTATCGCCTTAGGGCTTTTTATTATGGCGGGCTTGGCGAATAGTCTTTGGGGGCTAATTTTAGGCTTGTTTATCTTCTTTCTGGCGTTTAATGTGCTAGAAGCGACATTGCCCTCTTTGATTGCCAAAGAAGCGCCGGCAGATAAAAAAGGCTCGGCTATGGGGGTCTACTCGAGCTCGCAGTTTTTGGGCGCCTTTATTGGTGGCGCTGTCGGTGGTTGGGTAATGGGTTTGTCGGGGCCGGATTCAGTGTTTCTTGTCGCTGCGATATTGAGTCTGTGTTGGCTGGTGCTAATGTTTTCGCTGCGTAGCCCTCGCTACCTGAGTAGTCGTATGATACGAGTTGGGCAAGTCAGCGAGGCGAAGGCCCAAGAGTTTAACCAGAGACTGATACAGACCCCAGGTGTCGTTGAGGCAGTTGTAGTGATCGATGATGAAGTGGCGTATATAAAAGTCGATAAAGGCCGGCTAGATGAAAATAGGCTTGAGGAGCTAAGGCTGAGCATAGCGCCGAATGAAGATGTTGAAGTCGCTGGGTCATCGGTGAGTGTCGCCAGTTAGATTTAGATTAAGAAAATATAGAGTATTAAATAGGTTCGGGAGAGAGACATGGCGCGAGGCGTAAACAAAGTTATTTTGATAGGTAATATGGGTAAAGACCCTGACATTCGTTATATGCCGAGCGGCGCGGCAGCGGCAAATTGTTCTATCGCGACGAGTGAGAGTTGGCGAGATAAGAATACTGGCGAAATGCAGGAAAAAACCGAGTGGCATAATCTCGTGTTTTTTGGTCGTTTGGCAGAGATTGTTGGCGAATACTGCAAAAAAGGCTCGAAGATCTATGTCGAGGGCCGTTTGCAGACTCGCAAATGGCAGGACAAAAATGGTAACGATCGCTATACCACTGAAATAGTCGCTAACGAAATGCAAATGCTAGATAGTCGTGGTGCCGGTGGTGACTATAGTTCAGGTGGGCAGTCTTCTTATGGCGGTGGTCAGCAGCAGTCGGCTCCAGCGCAGCAACAGCCTGCGCCTGCGATGGCTAATGACGATTTCGACGACGATATTCCGTTTTAAACTATCGTTATTTAAGAAAATTCAGCATTCAAGAAATGCGCGGCGAACTGATGTGATGTTAGCGTCGCAAGATCGTTTGTCTATCAAAATAAGTAATCACGATGAAATTGCACGAATATCAAGCCAAGGCTTTATTTGAAGACTTTGGTATCCAGCTACCAAAGCACGGTGTTGCCTTATCGGTGGCAGAGGCGCGCAGTATTATGACAGGCATTGATGCCGAGGGTTGGGTAGTCAAAGCGCAAGTGCATGCCGGGGCTCGGGGTAAGGCTGGAGGTATCCGTGTGGTAAATAATGCCACGGAGCTTGAGCAAGCGGCCAATGAATTACTGGGTTCAAATCTTGTCACCTTGCAAACGGGGCCACAAGGTTTACCAGTCAACCAAGTATTGATAGAGCCTGCTTTAAGAATCAAACAAGAGTTATATTTAAGTCTTCTCGTTGACCGAACTATTGAGCGAGTGATTTTTGTGATGTCTACGTATGGAGGGATGGACATCGAAGAAGTTGCTGCTAAGCAGCCTGAAAAAATACATCGTCTTATTGTCGATCCTGTTGTTGGCTTGCAATCTTGGCAATGTCGTCAAGTTGGTTTTGCTTTAGGCCTGACAAAAAGCGTGATGTCTTCGTTAGCAGAGTTGATGCAAGCATTGTATCGATTTTTTATCGCCAATGACGCCAGCTTAGTGGAGATTAATCCTTTGGCATTGACCGATGAAGGTTCTTTAATACCTTTAGACGCAAAAGTCGATATCGATGATAACGCGCTTTATCGTCATCATAATATTGCGGAACAGCGCGACGCCGAGCAAGAAGACGAAAAAGAGCGCGCAGCGCGCGTACATGATCTCAACTATATCTCGTTAGAGGGCGATATTGCCTGCATGGTTAATGGCGCGGGCTTGGCTATGGCGACCATGGACCTCATTAAATTGCATGGTGGTGAACCGGCTAATTTTCTTGATGTTGGTGGTGGTACAACGGCAGAAAAAGTTGCTGAGGCCTTTAAACTGATTGTTGCAGGTGGTCAGGTTAATGCCATCTTGGTCAATATTTTTGGTGGTATTGTGCGTTGTGATTTGATTGCCGAAGGTATTATTTCTGCTATCAAAGAAGTCGGTATTAATATTCCCGTGGTTGTTCGTCTTCAGGGGACTAATGCGCAGCAAGCCCGTGTTATGTTAGACGAGAGCGGTCTTGATCTTATTGCAACAGAAGGTTTGACTGATGCCGCTCAGCAAGCCGTGGCACTGGCTAGTCAGCAAAAGGCGAGCGCGTCATGAGTATTTTGGTTGATCACAATACTAAAGTCATATGCCAAGGCTTTACCGGTAAACAAGGTACTTTTCATTCTGAACAAGCGAAGCGTTACGGCACGCAAATGGTCGGTGGCGTGACACCGGGTAAAGGTGGTCAAACTCATTTAGGTTTGCCTGTTTTTGATACGGTGCAGCAAGCGGTTGATGTTACTGGTGCTGATGCAACAAGTATTTATGTGCCCGCACCTTTTGCTGCCGAAGCCATTATTGAAGCGGCAGTTGCTGGAATCAAAGTGATTTGTTGTATTACCGAAGGCATACCGGTACTTGATATGCTCAAGGTCAAGGCAGTATTGGCGCACTACGATGCTTATTTGATTGGGCCAAACTGCCCGGGTGTTATTACCCCCGGCGGCTGTAAAATCGGCATTATGCCGGGCGATATCCACCAAGTGGGTTCTGTCGGTATCGTCTCCCGTTCGGGAACCCTGACTTATGAAGCCGTGCATCAAACTACGGCGGCAGATCTAGGGCAAAGCACATGTGTCGGGATCGGTGGTGACCCTATTCAGGGTATGAACTTCATCGACTGTTTGCGTTTGTTTCAGCAGGATGATCAGACTAAGAGCATCGTGTTGGTTGGCGAGATTGGTGGTCAAGCAGAAGAAGCTGCGGCAGAGTTCATTCAAAGTGAAGTGTCCAAACCAGTTGTCGCTTATATTGCGGGTGTAACCGCTCCAGAAGGGCGGCGCATGGGGCATGCTGGAGCAATCATATCGGGTGGTCAAGGCAGTGCAGAAGGTAAGATTGCTTATTTAGAGCGAGCAGGTGTTGAGGTGGTGCGATCGCCAGCGGATATTGGTCAGTGTTTGGCTGAGGCTGTCAACGCCTAAGGCTTATTGATAGTAGTACTGCATATAGTTATTCATTACCTATAGGAAATACAAAAATGAGTGATTCAAATATGGAACCTATAATTGCGGCTCGCCAACCTTCTTCGGTAGAGCTTGAAGCGGGTAAGACGTATTATTTTTGTCGCTGCGGTCGTTCAAAAAAACAGCCTTTTTGTGATGGTTCTCACCAAGGTGCTGATTTTACGCCGCACGTATTTGAGGTTGATGAGAGCAAAAACTATTACCTCTGTATGTGTAAACATACGGCTAATACACCGTTTTGTGACGGCTCACATTCGAAATTATAGCTACGTGTAGTCGGCGTATTATTTGGGAGCAATGTGTCTAACCAGCTTCGAATTAGTGTTGCGCAATGTAATCTGCTGGTTGGCGATATCGATGCCAATGTCGAGCAGGTGCTTGCTGTTATGGCATTGGCGAGAGATGAACAACAGGCTGACTTAGTTGTTTTTCCCGAGTTAACGCTAAGTGGTTACCCGCCAGAAGATCTCGTGCTGCGCGATGGTTTTTGCGCCAAGATCGCAAAAGCTTTGTCTGAGCTCGCTGAACAAGTCAGTGGTATAGACGTAGTCATCGGCTATCCATTGCAGCAATTCGGACAAAAGGATGGCTTGCTATATAACGCTGCTTCGGTATTGCGTAATGGTAAGGTGTTATGTACTTACCATAAACAGCAGATCCCCAATTACGGTGTATTTGATGAAAAGCGTTATTTCACGCCGGGCGATGAAGTCTGTTTGTTTGAATTAAAGCAAACGCCCATTGCGCTAACTATTTGTGAAGATATTTGGCGGCCTGGTCCTGCTAATCAGGCTGTGCGCGCCGGTGCAAAATTAATTGTTAATATCAATGCATCGCCGTTTCATGCTGATAAGCGCGCGGAGAGAGAAGCAGTGCTGTCGCAACGCGTTAAAGAAACAGGTGTGCCCATCGTGTATTGTAATTTAGTCGGTGGCCAAGACGAGTTGGTGTTTGATGGTGCCTCTCTATTCGTATCGAGTGACGGCGCTTGTCATTATTGTGGGCCAGCTTTCGAGTCAACTAATGCGCTGCTTGAACTCGATCATCAATTAGTGCTGATGAATGATTTAGAAATATCTTTGTTATCACGTGATGAGTCTCTTTATCGTGCCATGGTGACAGCAGTAGGTGATTATGTAGAGAAAAATGGTTTTCCGGGCGTCGTAATTGGTTTGTCAGGAGGTATCGACTCAGCCTTGACCCTGGCCGTAGCAGTCGATGCGCTCGGCGCGGATAAGGTGCATGCGGTGATGATGCCCTATCAATACACGTCGGATATGAGTATCGAAGATGCGCGTGCAGAAGCTGAAGCCTTAGGTGTGCGTTATGACGAGATTGCGATCGAACCAATATTTGACTCCTATGTTACGGCTCTGAAAGAAAAGGAGTGCTTGGCTCCTAATGATTTAGCTCAGCAAAATATCCAAGCGCGTTGCCGAGGGGTATTACTGATGGCCATTTCAAATGAGACTGGTCGCATGGTGTTAACTACTGGCAATAAGAGTGAGATGGCGGTGGGTTATGCCACGCTCTATGGTGATATGGCTGGCGGCTTTGCTCCGCTAAAAGATCTTAGTAAGACTATGGTCTATCAGCTTGCGAATTATCGGAATTCCTTGTCACCGGTAATTCCACAGCGCGTGATCGATCGCCCCCCTTCAGCTGAGCTAGCGCCAGACCAGAAAGATGTGGATTCTTTGCCCCCTTATGAGGTGCT
>CAYUVE010000085.1:0-8860 GCA_964447985.1 uncultured Thiotrichales bacterium | reverse complement strand
TGCTCCATATTTTCGGTTCGCCGCTAACACTATAGTAAGGGCGTGGTAAGGTCAATGTGCCAGACCCATCGGTGCAATGTGCCAGGTTCATCGGTGCAATGTGACAGGTTTATTGATATAGCGAATACAGATTGTCGCCGCAGAAAATCGTCAATATGCGTATAATTCGCCTACCGGAGAGGTGGCCGAGTGGTTGAAGGCGCACGCCTGGAAAGTGTGTATACGTTAATAGCGTATCGAGGGTTCGAATCCCTCTCTCTCCGCCATCACTAGTATAAGGGCCAGCGGCTCTTATACTAATGATGTTGTAGCAAGTATTCGAAGCCTCGATAAAATATTACGTTGGGTTCGACCGATACGCAGTAGCGTGTCGGAACGTCGTAGCATAGCGTAGACGGCCCAAAGGGTGCGCGAAGCGCATAATCCCGACATACATGGATGTATTAGTGCCGCGTAGGACAGGACGTCCGAGAGCGGCCTCTCTCTCCGCCAAATATTAAGAAAGATCAAATTAAAATTTTAAATAGCCAGAATAAACTTACTTCCACCACCTAAGGTGCTTTCTACGCAAAGTTTGCCACCAATTTTCTCAGCGAGCATGCGGCTAATGCCCAAACCAATACCTAGTCCCCCGATCGATTTGGTTGCGCTCATATTAAGTTGTGTAAGCATATCAAATATTTTTTCCTGATCGGATTCGCGTATACCAATTCCGTTGTCACCGACAATAAATCTAATGCTGTCTGTTACTTCTCCATCTTGAGCCTGAATGGTTACATCACCATCGATAGTATATTTACATGCATTTTCTACCAAGTTAATAAGTATGCGTTTGACCTGCATGGCATCAACTTTAATTGTTGGTTGGCTCGTTTCAACTTTTACTGTAATTTGATTATTGTTATCCGCACATTTCTGATAACAAATAGATTTTACTTCTGAAAGCAATGTATGGATGTCGGTATCAACGCGCTTGACTAAGACAGTGTCGTCGGAGTCATTCATTAGGTTGAAAATCAAAATATTGCTGATGATTTCGTCTAGATGTAGCCCGGCTTTGCGGATAACCTCTAGTTCAGTTTCTATACCGTTATATTTATCGTTACCTAAAATCATATCGGCATAACCAATAATTGCATTCAGGGGCGTTTTAAGTTCATGAGAGACATTGGCAAGAAATTCGGTTTTTGCTTTGGCAATAGCTTCTGAAGATTTTTGTTTGATAAGCGCTTCATTTGCGGCTGCTTGTGCAAGCTTCAATTTTTTGCTTAGTCGGTATCGCTCGATCGCTCGGTTCATCGAGATAACTAAATCATCTGCATCCCAAGGTTTTCGGATATAATCAAAAATTTCAGCGCGCCTGACAGACTCAATTACTAAATCTTCTTCGCTATAGCCAGTAACAATAATGCGTAGCGCTTCTGGGCAAGTTTTTTTCACTTGCTCTAAAAAATCAACACCAGTGACCTTGGGCATACGTTGGTCGGAGACTACCACCCAAGGTGTTTGTTGTTTCAGTGCTGTTTCAGCTAAAGCAGGTTCGTCAAATATCAGAACTGACCATTCTTCGGGCATCGCGGCATGAAATACATCGAGATTGGAGCGCTGATCATCGAGATAGAATATAACTGGCTGATTTATATTATGGTGTTGGTTCATGCCAGTCTCCTTGTTGGAAGTCTAACAGTAAAAATAGATCCATGGGGAGTGGCATTTCTTACCTGAATCGTGCCGCCAATATTATCGAGTTCTTTTCTAACAATATGCAGGCCCAAACCACTGCCTTGACCGACATCCTTAGTAGTGAAAAATGGGTCAAAGATGTTTGGTAGTGTTTCTTCTGGAATTCCTGGGCCGGAATCCTCAATATGAATTGCTATCATATTTTCTCCCTCATTTATGGCCGCTATTTTTAATCTAGCGGGGCGTTCCATTGCGTCCAGTGCGTTGCTTATAAGATTCATTATAATTTGGTTGACAGCAACGATATCTGTTTGCAGATTGATATCTGCAATGTCCAAATCGATAGTAACGTTATGTAAGCGCGATTTCAATATGGTTAGGATATTATTGATTACGGCATCGACTTTGAAGGACTTGTTTCTGGAAGCATTTTGGCCTGTATATTGACGTAAGCTATTGATAATATCGAAGGTTAGTTTAAGACCTTCCTGCATGGCGTTGAGTAATGTTTCGGCTTTTTTGCGCTTGGGTAGATGCTCAGTTTCATTCACGATCTTTTTCAGTGGTTTGACAGCACCATTAACGAAATTCAAAGAATTATTGATTTCATGTGCGATTCCAGCAGATAGCGTGCCCAATGAGGCGAGCTTTGCTGATTGTACTAATTCCGATTGAGTAGATTTAATGTCTATCATGGCTTTTTCCAAAGCTTGAGTTTTTTTCTGAACTTCTTGCTCTAAATTTTCGCGCAAATAATCTCGCTCGGCATAGGCCTTACGAATATTTTGATGAATAGATAGCATAAAGAAGATCATGCCAGAAATAATCCCAACAGATAAAATCATGTGGCCTTGAATATCGCCACCGACTACAAGCATATCGTTGATTGCGGCCATGATGTAGATCAGTAGACTCATGGTCAAAAAAATCGAATGTAGCTTAAAGCGACTTTTTACAAGTGATACTAGGCTATGGTAAAAACATACAAATAAAATAAGGTAAGTAAAAATAAATGGGATAGTGGTACCAAGTTGGGCGATATCAAGGTTTTGACCACTGTTTAAAATAACTATGCAGGCTGCGATAATAATCAACGTATATATTACGAACAGTTGTTTTCCTAGAAGCTTGCTAAGACGTAAACTATTAACAAATAATAGGAACCCAGACCATAGACAAATATCACCAAATTTGTGTAATGTTTGCATTGATAGACTGATGTTAAAATAATATGGTGTCGTTGAGAGGAAGTACCCTGCTAAAAGCACGCTCGAAGCGCTCAGGCTAAAACATAGGGTATTGCTTACTACATTGTAGAATACTGCTAGTATGACGACGGCGAGTAATAGCAACGTTCCTGCAGCAATGATATTGAGTGTTTCGTTAAAGAAAGGTGCAGAAGGTAAGCTGGTCGTGATTATAGGGTAACTTTTTACCCGTGCAAAATAACCGCCTGAGGAAAATACCTGCCATTGTAGTGTCTTTCCATGCTGTAGGCGTGCGCAAGAAATAACGGGTGCGCCGAAATATGATTTAATCTGGCTTAGATCTGGGCTGCCGTGGGTGTCAATAATGTTGCCATCCAATAAGACTCGCTGAGTGGTTTGGATTACTTGCGGAAATACCAAAAAATTACTGGGGTTTTTCTCACATAGGTTTGGCAGTGAGGAATTGCTAGCTGAAAATTGATATAGGTTTGCATGTGTTGGGTGCGCTTCCCAGGCTTTGATAATATTCCAGTCTGAGTCTCCGGTAGGTAATGTAAAACCTCCAGATGACATTACAAACCAGATTAGGAAGCTATTGAACAGTTCTGTCATTAAAGGAAAAATTAGCAGTTTTAGCGGCACTTTCTAGTACGTGCAGAACGTAATCTAGATCCGAAATACTATGGTTGGAAGAAATAGTGAAACGTAACAAGCTACCATTTCTTGGAACCGCTGGATAAATCATTGGTACGACAAAAACTCCATTTTCGACTAAATGTTGTACCATGGAAGAAAGGATATTTTCATTGCCGATTAGTACTGGGATAATTGCGGATTGATGTGAACTATCGTAGGCTTTGTATCCGAGCTCTCTCAGTCCTTGGATGAAATGGCTGATATTTTTTTCCAGTAAAAAAAGGCGCTCCGGTTCTTCCTCAAAGACAATTTTTATAGCGGTGAGCACGGCTGCCGCAGAGATGGGGGGGAACGCGGCGCTGAACATAAAACTACGTCCATACCACGATATCCAATCTATGACTTGCTCATCGGCGGCAATAAAACCACCGTGACCACCGCAGATTTTGGAGAAAGCGCCCATAATAATATCTGTTCGGTCAATCAATCCATATTGATCTGTAATTCCTAGGCGTTGTTTCCCTAGTAAGCCGTAGGAATGTGCCTCATCAATGTATACACGCGCCTGGTAATACTTAGCCAAATCAATAATTTCGTCCAGTGCACAAGTATCACCGCCCATAGAGAATATACCCTCACTGATGATCATGCACCCCGCATGATCATCACGGTAACGCTTGAGGAGCTTTTCCAAATGATCCATATCGTTGTGACGAAATAAACGTGTCGTAGCTCGACACAGTTTGAGGCCGTCCTGAATTGAGGCATGCGCAAAAAAGTCTGCAAGCAGCAGGTCTTTATCTCCGGCCAGGCAGGTAAAGCTGCCGACGTTAGCAGCATAGCCGGAAGGAAAAAGCATGACTTTTTCTTTGCCGAATTGTTTTGCTAAATAATAAGATAATTCTTCGTGATACTGAGTTAGGCCGCTAACCAACGGCGAGCCAGTTGGGCCGAAACCATACTCTTTCAAGGCCTTATTTGCTGCTGCTAATACCTTTGGATGAGAAGCCATATTCAAGTAATCGTTCGAGCACATATTGATGAAATCACTGCGACCTTGCCCACGTCGCTTTAAAGATAAGTCAACGCGTGTGCCTGTCGATGATGTGCGTACAGTGTTATAGAGATAGAGAGGGGTTTTCTTCCACTCTTTGAAGAAGGTATTGAATTGGTTGCAACGACTAAATAGGTCTCGGTTATCATCATCAAGTTTTGCAAATGTGCCGACATCAAAATGGTAAGGGTCGAGTTCTGTATCATAAGGCAGAATAGTTGGCGTATTCTCATATTCGAGATATTTGCTTAGTTGACCATCGATTGGAAGCTTTGTATCAATAAGTGAAAAACCGATGTAACTAGCGTCTGCATCAGAAAAATGTGTGACCAGTCGACCTAACTCGATGTTAATAGCATCATCTGTCGAAGATATGATCGCATGCTCAATGATTGAGCCTGGTTCTAGATCAATTTCTCCAGAATAACGTCCGTTTACGCCAATTCCCATGATCGACAGATTGCAAACTACCAGGCTATAACGTTTGGAGGTGGCTGGTAATAGGTTGAGAACTAAGGTGTTGTTTTTTGTGCGGTATCTTTTATTTCTTATTTTATGTGTGATGGTTGACATCGGATCTTAGCTACCTTATTTGCTCATCATACTGCGATGATTGGATACATTATGCGCAGGACGGATTTGTCTAACAAGTGAGCTAAATATTTGTTGCAGAGAATCTATAAAATATGTTCTAAATTTATGTATTTATATCAAATCAAGGTTGATATCGACTAGACACGCTATAATTGCATTTAGAATCAATAATTTAGGGGTTTTATTGCTTTCGTATGCGCGAGACCTTTAGAAGGTAGATAACTTGTAGTTATCGTAACCATTTAGTCTTAGGATTATTTAGAAGTATTTTAGCATACGTTTACTTGTTCATCTTTCAAACACAAGAAAGGTTTGCTGTTACAAACTGAAACATAGCGTTACGCTGCTGAAAAGCTATTAGGCTTTTGCTGCGATAGTCTGTAACCGTCAATTCACACAGGAGAACGGTTAATGAATATCAAGAAGATCACAGTAGTTTCAGTTGTTAGTGTTGCCCTGCTTGGTGCTGGCAGCGCTGTTGTATTTGCAAAAGGTGGGTGGCATAAGGATGGCGATTGTCACCAGTCATATTTAAGCAAAAAAATTGGCAAAAAGCTTGACCTTAATGAGGATCAGTTTGCCCAGCTTGATAACTTGATGGTGGAGTTTCGTGATTTTCGTCAAATGATGTTTGATGGCAAAGCGCAAGCCCGCAGTGAAATTACTGCGCTGCTCAATGCTTCAGAATTCGATCGTGATCAGGCTTTGGCTTTGATGGTTGAGACAGCACAAGATAAAGCAAATCTTGTTGCGCAAGAAGCGCCTCAACTTGTAGAGGCTATGGCAAATTTTTCTGATAGCTTAGACGCGGAGCAACGTGAGGAACTGGCGGAACTCGTTGAAAAACGAATGGGACATCGTTGGCATCACAAGCATCATGATGGTCGCGAAAGTTAATTTAGTTAACAACTAATTTGGCTAATGAAGCCTGTAGCGCTAAGCTACAGGCTTTGCTATTTAACGGCTAGGGTTTCCATGCATAAAGTATTGTTGATTGATGATGATGAGGCCTTGGCTGCGCCACTGACTGAATACTTGTCACGTTTTGACTTTGATATTGTCAGCGCAAATCATCCTAGAGATGGGCTTAACTATCTGGCTGAGAATATTATAGAAGCGGTAATTCTGGATGTGATGTTGCCTGATATGGATGGTTTTGAAGTCTGTCGAGAGATTCGCAAAACAAGCTCTGTTCCTATCATTATGCTGACGGCAAGAGGCGATGTCATGGATCGTGTCGTTGGTCTTGAAATTGGTGCTGATGATTATCTGCCAAAACCTTTCGAGCCTAGAGAATTGGCTGCCAGATTACAAAACATCATGAAACGGCAGCGAGATGAGCCAGGTAACAACGATAGCGTGTTACGTTTTGAAGGACTCGAAATTGATATACAAAGACGCAATGTTGTCCTGCAGGGTGAAGAGCTTAAGTTGACGGGTAATGAATATGAGTTATTACTGATGTTTGCAAAAGAACCCGGTAAGAAATTTCATCGTGATGAAATTCTCAATCAGCTTCGTGGTATTGATGTGGATATTCTAACAAGAGCGGTAGATATATTAGTCAGCCGCTTACGTAGTAAGTTAAAGCCACTTGATTACATAGAAACTATTCGTGGAGTGGGATATACCTTTAACGGTGTTCGACTATGAATATTGAAGTCAACAAAACTAGAAACGGCTTTTGGGCGGAGTTAACGCGTTCCCTAAGTTTTCGTTTGCTTGTTTTGTTTGCGTTATTTACCGTTGCGATATTACTGGCAATCAAATTTGCTGTGAGTTTTGCACTCGATAGTCAGTTTAAGGAAAATATTCGACCACACGTTGCCCAGTATCTCACCTTTATTCGGCAAGATATTGGTGATCCACCTTCTATAGAAAGAGCAAGTCGCTTAACAGAAAATCTACCCATTGATATCGCTATTGTCTTTAATGATGATCAGTGGTCTAGTCTCGAAACACCTATCGATTTTGAATCATTAAAATTTCATCACCATAAGCGTCGCCATGGTCTGGCAGTTGAAATGACGCGTCATAACAACCGTTTTATTTTAAAAACTAAGGGTCAGGATCACCAGTTATATCTATTAATGCCTGAGCGGCCGAAGTTTAGGGAAAGCCTGACGGCTGTATCGCTAACAGTAGGCTTGATTATATTGTTGATTTATTTGTGTTACCGCATTATTCGTTGGTTGTTTAGTCCTGTGGCTGATATTCAAGCGGGTGTGGCTAATTACAGTCACGGTGATTTTGACCATAAGATTCCTATGCGACGTCATGATGATTTGGGCGTCTTGGTAGAGCGCATTAATACCATGGGCAGTGATATCAAAAATATGCTTGATGCAAAAAGGCAATTGATGTTGGGTGTTAGCCATGAGCTGCGTTCTCCTGTAACTCGAGCTAAGGTTAATGTCGCCTTGCTGCCGGAATCAGCATATAAAAATGCGATAGATGGCGATTTATCAGAAATGGAGGCGATGATTAATGAGTTATTGGAAAGCGAACGTTTAAATACTTCTCATCGATCACTTGATTTGGTCTCAATGGATTTGCTCTTATTGGTTAGAGGGGTAATTGAAGAGGGCTTTGCAGAAGAACAAATATTAGTTGAGAGTGACCTTGATGCAGCTACTCTTATGCTTGACGTTAAGCGTATAAAGCTATTGTTACGTAACTTAATTTCTAATGCTTTGCGTTATTCTCAAGATAGCGATCATCCGCCAAAAATTCGGTTATACAAAAACTTAGATGCGCTCATACTGAGCGTTGTTGATTTTGGTAAAGGTATTTCTGCTGAACATATTGAACATCTCACGGAGCCTTTTTATCGAACTGATAGCGCTAGAGCGAGGCATACCGGTGGTTACGGCTTGGGTTTATATCTATGCCGGCTTATTGCTGAGGCTCACGGTGGTAAGCTGAAAATTGAAAGCCAAGAAGCTATTGGTACCACTGTAAGCGTGCAATTCTTGCCAGGAACTAGCTTCCTTCCAAATTGAAACGAAAGCGCCTTGTCAAGGTCGAATTAGGTGAAATTTAGTGGGATAATAACGGCAATTTGTAATGTGTATCGGAGAGTTTTAATGAAAACGGTGGTTTCAATTGTAGGCGTGCTAGGTTTGATTACGAGTGTAGCCTATGCGCATCACGTCAGTGATCATGTTGTTGATGATATAGAGTTAACGAAAGGTCATGCAAGATTAATTGTGTCACGCAGTGGTCCGAGTATTGAGATTGAGCTTTATACGCCCACCATTAATGTTTTGAGTTTCGATGCAGAGCCAGAAAACGAAGCCCAGCGGGTAGAGCTAGATCAAGCATTAGCTTGGTTAGGTGATGCGAATAAAGTATTTTCTCTATCAGATGATGCCTCATGTGCGCCAGTGGTTACAGAGCTGAATTCTTCTATTATCGATGGTTCAGGAATTCCGGATAACAGCAAATTTCATGAATTTGATGGTTATTATATTTTTGAGTGCAAAAACGCTGAGAAGCTGGATCAAATAAAAGTAGAGTTATTTGACGCTTATCCTGCTCACAAAGAAGTATTTACTACAGTTCAAAGTCAGGGAAAAACGAAACGAGGTAAGTTATTACCGGCTAGCACAGTTTTGAAACTGAGTTAGTTAAACCCGTGGTGCATTTAGGATTTGATAAAAAGTAAGTTGCTCAAATTCACGGA
>CAYUVE010000084.1:6476-8917 GCA_964447985.1 uncultured Thiotrichales bacterium | reverse complement strand
GCAGCAATATCTGCCGCCTTGGCATAATTAACTTGGATCAATTCCGAACGAAGCGGTGCTAGTTCAGCAATTTGCTGCTGAGACTCTAGCTCTTGCTGTTCGCGCGCTAAGATCTCATCTGCTGGCCCGACGAGAATCACATTACCCGATTGGCGCTTGTCCAAACCTTTGGTCTTAAGAATGATGTCTAAAGCCTGATCCCAAGGAACATTGCGCAAACGCAAGGTGATGCTACCATCAACAGTATCACTAGCCACCATATTTAGGTCAGTAAAGTCTGCAATCAGCTGCAGCACCGCTCTAACTGGTACATCCTGGAAATTAAGCGATAGACGCTTACCGGTATAACCAAAACGCTCTCTCTGTAGTTCCTCTTTCTTCGCTTGCGAAGATACTTCCGAAATTTGCACTGAGAATACATTGTCTGACTGATAAGCTAAGTGCTCATAAAACCCCTTAGCGGAGATCACCATCCGAACATTACTACCAGCAGTAGTAGTATCGATAATCTGTACAGGCGTAGCAAAATCAATCACATCGAGACGCTGCGCTAATCGCTGCGGCAGGGCAACATCGACAAAATCAACAATAATCTTGCCGCCCTCTTCACGCACATCGAAGGTAACATCAGGATCTGAGACTTCGACTACAACAACCCCTTCCCCGGATGCGCCGCGACGAAAATCAACATTTGTAACTTCCGCAGCAGCTGAACTACTGCGAGCACCTGTGCTAGTAATTAAGGCATTACTATCGCCACGGCCGCCTAAAGTGACTACAACTTCATTTCCTTGCACATCAAGATCATAAGCAACCATTTCAATTAAATTCAGCACTATCCGAGTACGACCACCTGCTTCGACAGTTGTCGCACTTTTCGCTACACCGACATTAATAGGTAAAGATTTTGATTCTAAATTACTTGATGTATCAACTAAATCGATGGCAATGCGTGCGGGGTTATCAATGGTGAAGCTAAGGGGCTGCGGCATCGTCCCATCAGTTTTCAGAGTAATTTGAACTCTATCTCCAGACAAGGAAGAAAATGAAATATCTTCAAGTACGCGATCCGCTGCGTTAACGCCACCAGCCAAGCAAAACAGCACTATGGACAATAAAACAAAAATATGTTGTTTACATTTATAGCTTGTATTCATTGTAGACCTAACTTCTCTTATAGTATTCATTTTTCATGCCCTCAAAGGAATCAAGGTCCCTCAGCAAGAGCTAGACTGGCTTCTCTTACCTGCCAATCACCCAAGCCATCTACAACAAGCTCTCTCAAGCTCACTTGATCTTCTTGCACGTCAACAATCTTGCCAAAATTTTGTCCTAAAAAGTTGCCCGCTTTTACGCGATGAACGATATTATCTGGATCACTAACTATTGCCCATTTTTCGTCGTCCAAGTCAAGAGTACCTAACATATTTAGGGAGTCTAAAGGATACTGCTCTAATAACTCTTTGCGGCGATCAAAATCAGGACTAATTCCTTTAGGCTTAGCCACAGGCTGAATAACGCCTTCCTCTGTCAGAATGGGCTCAGGCGCACGAGCAGTTACCCAAGCAGCAAATGGGTCTTTCTCTAAAGAAGCGCTGTACGAAAATGTTTCAAAAGGCTTAAACTCTGGCAACGGTTCGATTCTACCCTTTTGTTGTCCTTTGACTTGATCAACGTAGGCCTCTAGATCACTAGTACTTGCACCACCGCAAGCTGTTAAGAATAAAGCCAATAA
Organism: uncultured Thiotrichales bacterium; assembly: GCA_964447985.1. Classification (GTDB taxonomy): domain Bacteria; phylum Pseudomonadota; class Gammaproteobacteria. Next base: position 7,182 of record CAYUVE010000084.1, on the reverse strand, counting down.
CGCAATCGACAATGCATTCAAGACATTTGAATATAAGACCTTAGCCATCACTATTCCTCTGCCTCATCGTCGATGTAGCGATATGTCTTAGCAGTCACTTCCATGCTTAAACTATCTTCTTCACTGCCCTTGATTGAAAAATTATCTAAGGTAACAATTCGTGGCAACGCTGCAACATCGCTAACAAACTGCCCAAACTCATGATAAGAACCCGTCACTCTAATCTTGATAGGTAATTCTTCGTAGAATTCGATCGGAACCTCACCTGCAGGCTTAAACAATTCGAAAGTTAAGCCATTGGCGATGCCTGCCTGAGAAATATCTACTAATAACTCTGCTACTTCCGTTTTACTTGGCAATTGACGCAGCATAGCTCCGAAAGACTCTTCCATTTCTAGCTTTTGGGCACGATAGGCATCAAGGTTAGCAGCTTTATTTTGTTTTCGTTCAAAAGTTTGTTTCAACTCTGGCTCTTTAGCTTTAACACGCTCTAAATCAGCCAATTGATGCTTTGTATGAAACCAATAACCAGCCCCTAATACGGCAGCACACACGGCTAAAACCGCAATAATCTTGGCAATAACGGGCCAGCCCGATACATCACTAAAATCTAAATCAGCCAGATCTGAAATGCCGCCCGCCATTAGGCATCCCCTTCTTCATCAGTTTCGATAAGCTGGACTTGCGAAGCTCTTAAACGAAAGCT
>CAYUVE010000084.1:3798-6376 GCA_964447985.1 uncultured Thiotrichales bacterium | reverse complement strand
GACAAACCATATCGACGCTGAATCTCTTCTGTTAACTGCTTACCACCAAAGACATGTTCCCGCGTATAAATCATTCGGTGATCATGTACCACATTTAAAGTGGTCATCATCGATCCGACATCAATAATCGCTATGGTTTTGTCTTGGGCATTATTAGGCAGTTGATGCGAAACAAGTCCCATAGCGCTTTCCATCGCATAAGCTTCGACATCTACGATTTTGGCCGTTAATCCGGCGACCTCTAAGGCCGAAACTCTGACATCGACATTTTCACTACGAGACGCTGTCAACAATACGTCGACGGTATCATCTCGACGCGGCTCGCTAATAACTTCGAAATCAAGGTTAACTTCCTCACGCGGGTAAGGAATATGCTGGTCAGCCTCTAATTCAATTTGGCTAGCCATATCCTCATCAGACAGTCCAGCTGACATAGTGATCACTTTAGTAATCACCGCTGAACCCGCGACGGCTACCGCCGCATTCTTAGTCTTTGTTCCAGCACGCTTTACTGCCTTATTTATAGCATTGCCAACTGCTTCCACATCAACGATGTTTTTTTCAGCTACTGCTTCTTGCGGTAACGGCATAACTCCGTAAGACTCGACACGATAGCGAGCACCGACTTGTGCTAGCTCAAGCAGCTTGACAGCTGTAGAACTGATATCAAGCCCTAGTAAAGCGTTGGTTTTTCGTCTAAAGATAGGCAACGTCGCCCCTCAACCTATGGTAAAAGTCAATGAATTCCAGCTCCACTCAAGCGCAACTATAGTGCAACATGAGTGTCAGGTAAAACAATATTCCCCTGACATTATCGGAAAATTTATACTATTCCTTAATTTTGCTCTATGAAGCAGGTCACAGTTAGACTGTATCCCCTAATATGTTTTATAAATTATTAAAATTTAGCGTTTATAGCGGCCTTGTCGCCTTGCTTGGTGTAGGAATCATAGCGGCCGTTATTTACGTCTATTTAGTTCCTGAGCTGCCTGACACGGAAACTCTTCGTGATGTCGAGCTACAGGTTCCGATGCGAGTATTTTCTAGCGATGGCTTATTAATTGCTGAATTCGGTGAAACCAAACGTACACCTGTACGTTTTGAAGACGTCCCCAAAGCCATGCGTAACGCATTTATTGCTATAGAAGACGATGAGTTCTTTAGCCATAATGGGGTCGATATCTCTGCCTTAGTTCGCGCTGCGGTAGGCCTAATCACTACCGGAGAGAAACGCCAGGGTGGTAGCACAATTACCATGCAGTTGGCGCGGAATTTTTTCCTCAGTAACGAAAAAACCTATTTACGTAAACTTAACGAAATCCTGCTTGCACTTAAAATAGAGCGAGAATTCAGTAAAGAAGATATTCTGACACTCTACTTAAATAAGATCTTTCTTGGCCAGCGCGCCTACGGCGTGGCAGCAGCGGCTCAGGTTTATTACGGCGCCAAACTAAGCGAGCTAAGTCTGGCACAAATAGCCATGATTGCTGGCTTACCTAAAGCGCCTTCAACTACCAACCCTATCTCTAATCCAGAACGCGCACTCGGTAGACGTAACCTAGTATTAGACAGAATGCTATTACTGGGTCTAATTTCTAGCAAAGATCATCAACAAGCTAGGAACACTGAAATTACAGCTAAGGCGCATACGGCACGTGTAGAACTAAGCGCTCAATATGTCGCCGAAATGGTCAGGCAAGAAATGCAAGAACGCTTTGGTAATGATCTCTATGTTAAAGGTTACAAGGTCATCACCACTATCGATGCCGAATTACAGCGCGCGTCTCAAAACGCTTTACGACAAAACCTCATCAACTATGACAAACGTCATGGCTACCGTGGCCCAGAGGCCAGCCTACTGCCTGATCAGCTCGATCAAGACATTGATCTAAAACCCGTCGGCGATCTGCGCGCTGCGGTTGTTACGCATATCGAGGACAAGACACTGACAGCAAAGCTGGCTGATAACACCAAAGTAAACATCGAATGGCCGGAAATTGAATGGGCAAGACCTTATATAGACGAGCGGCGACGCGGCCCAGAATTAGAATCCGTCAACGATATTCTCAAAATTGGTGACGTCATTCGAGTGGCTAATATAGCCGACGAAAAATGGTCTCTGGCCCAAATTCCTAAGGTCGAAGGCGCCTTAGTGGCGCCTGAAGCTAGCAGCGGTGCTATCCGCGCTTTAGTGGGCGGCTTTGATTTTAACCACAGTAAGTTTAACCGCGCAACGCAAGCAGAACGTCAAACCGGATCGAGCTTCAAGCCATTCATTTATTCAGCTGCTTTGGAAAAAGGCTATACCGCAGCGTCATTGATTAACGATGCCCCGGTAGTCTTCGACGACGCCGGACTTGAAGACGCTTGGCGGCCAGAAAACTATAGCGGTAAGTTTTATGGGCCAACACGGTTACGCGTTGCACTACGTAACTCGCGCAACCTCGTTTCGATTCGATTGCTGCGCAGCATCGGCATCCGTTACGCCATCGAGCATGCAAGCCGCTTTGGCTTTGAGCAAGGCAAATTACCAAAACCCCAAAACACCAAAACCCCAAAACCCCTTTTAATTTAATAT
>CAYUVE010000084.1:0-3788 GCA_964447985.1 uncultured Thiotrichales bacterium | reverse complement strand
AGCAAGGCAAATTGCCACAAGACCTCTCTTTATCACTAGGCAGCCTATCATTAACTCCTCTTGAACTTGCGTCTGGATATATGGTGTTAGCTAACGGAGGCTTTGCGACCCGCCCTTATCTGATACAACGCATCGAAGACATGAATGGTGACCTACTATTTGAGGCCGAACCGGCAATCGCCTGTTTAAGCTGTGAAAACTCCATCGATACGGCTGATATCGAAGATGAACTCATCACACTAGAAGAAATTGATTCCCCCGTTTTAGCACCACGTGTGATTAGCCATCAAAATATCTATTTAATGAATCAGCTGATGCGTGATGTCATTCGCCGTGGTACGGCTAAACGTGCGCGCTCGTTAAAACGCCAAGATATCGCCGGAAAAACGGGTACAACAAATGATCAGCGCGATGCGTGGTTTGCTGGCTTTAGCCAGGACATCGTCGCCATCGCTTGGGTTGGGTTTGATGACTCTAGCCCACTAGGCCCGCGTGAAACGGGAGCTAGCGCCGCACTACCCATGTGGATTAGTTTTATGGAGCACGCCTTACAGCGTTACCCCGAAAAACCTTTACCAAGACCGGAGGGAATGGTAACTGTTAGAATCGATGGAGAATCAGGCTTGTCTGTTGGGCCAGGTCATAAGGGGGCCATATTTGAAACCTTTCGCGCCGGCTACGTTCCAGAAAAGCAAGCCGATGTTTCTGAAACGCCTTTATTTACCGGATCCGGGTTTACTGGCTCTAGTAACGCACCGACGAATAGCACCATAGAAGAAGCACAACCCTATAGCGGTATTCCAGACCAGCTTTTCTAGACAATCAATTTAGACCTATTGGCGCTGAGTAATCGGCGTAAATTCACGTCGTTCCGCACCTTCGTAAACCTGACGCGGTCGACCAATGCGCTGATCAGGTTCGGTAATCATTTCTAGCCACTGGGCGACCCAGCCTGGTGCCCGTGCTACGGCGAACATAACGGTAAACATATTAGTCGGAATGCCTAATACACGATAGATAATTCCAGAATAAAAATCGACATTGGGGTAGAGTTTACGCGAAACAAAGTAATCATCGTTGAGCGCAACTTCTTCTAACTTAAGAGCCAGCTCAAACATTGGGTCGTTAGGATCACCCAACTTATCAAGGACTTCGTAACACATTTTACGAATCAATTTTGCCCTAGGGTCATAATTCTTATACACGCGATGCCCAAAACCCATCAAACGAAATGAATCATTTTTATCCTTAGCCTTTTCAATATACTTGGCAATATTTTTTACATCACCAATTTCTTCCAACATATTAAGTACGGCTTCATTTGCACCACCATGCGCAGGGCCCCATAAAGCACTAATACCCGTCGCCATACTGGCAAAGGGATTCGTACCTGTACTGCCAGATAAACGTACCGTTGATGTACTCACGTTTTGCTCGTGATCTAAATGCAGCATAAAAATCAAATCCAGAGCTTTTGCTGCAACAGGATCCACTTCGTACTCTTCTGATGGCAGCGCGAACATCATATGCAATAGATTGGCACAATAACCCAAAGAGTTCTTTGGATAAACAAAAGGCTCGCCAACTGAATACTTATAACTGGCCGCTGCAATGGTCGGAATTTTTGCCACAATACGATGCGCGGCAATTTCCCTTTGTTCAGGGTCATAAATATCTGCTGCATCAGGATAAAAAGACGATAAAGATCCGACAACGCCCATCAAGCTTGCCATAGGGTGCGCATCGTGATGAAAGCCATTATAAAAACCCTTAAGGCTCTCGTTGATCATTGTATGATTACTTATCGATGCTTTAAATATATCTAGCTGCTCTTGGCTAGGCAAATCACCGTATAACAATAAATAGACGGCCTCCATATAAGTACTATGCTTAGCCAATTGTTCGATTGGGTAACCTCTAAATAGCAGCACACCTTCATTGCCATCAACATATGTGATACTACTGCGACAACTTGCTGTTGACATAAAACCCGGATCATAAGTGAGATAACCAAACTCTTTATACAAAGAAGTAATATCGACAGCCGCCGGCCCAATTGTGCCGCGACGCAAAGGCAGCTCTAACTCCCTTCCCGTAGAGTTATCTATAATTGTTACTGTATCCTTTGCCATAAAAACCTCTTCAAACTTTTAATTATTTTGTGCCAACATCTTTAAGTCTTCGCGAAGACGTAATAAGGATGTATTCAATGCTGCTGTTTCTTCTGCCTCAAGTTCAAGCTGCACCACTTTTTCCATACCGTTCGCGCCTAAAATCACTGGCACCCCCGCAGCGATGTCATGCTGCGCATATTCTCCATCTAAAAGCGCAACACAAGGCAACAAGCGCTTACGGTCATAATGTATCGCCTCGACCATCTGTACAATGGCCGCACCGGGCGCATCATAGGCACTGCTGGTTTGCTTTAAGGCCAGTATTTCAGCACCACCCTCTCGTGTACGCTTTACAATTCTGTCGATAGTTTCTTGATCGAGAAAATGCTTAATCGGTATACCGTTTATACAGGTATAACGTGTCATCGGCACCATGGCATCACCATGACCACCCAACACCATGGTATTAATATCTTGCACGGAAAAACCCGACTCTAACGCCACAAAGCTAGCCATGCGCGCAGCGTCTAACACACCGGCTTGGCCGATAACTTGGTTTCGTTCTAATCCTGTATGGCGCCAAAGCTGATAAGTCAAAATATCAACCGGATTACTGACCACAATTACAATGGCATCTTTAGCAAACTGTTTAATGCCTTCAGCAATAGTCAGTAAAATTTTATTATTCTCACCCAACACGTCCATTCTTGTCATGCCGGGCTGGCGCGGCTTACCAGCAGTGATAACGACAATATCAGAGTCCGTGATTGCATCAAGCTCTGTGCTACCACTTAGACGCGTATCAAAACCAAACAAGGGGGCACATTCTTGAATGTCCAATGCCACACCCTCAGCAATACCTGGCCTGACATCAACCAGTACAACTTCTTTAGCTAAAGATTTTTGCGCCAGCAGATTTGCCGCAGCTTCACCAACTCTGCCTGCACCGATGATTGCAATCTTGTCCATAGAAAACCCTTAAACTATCTAGACGAAACCAATGCTAAAGAGGGTCGAGCAATTTCTTCTAAAACATCCTTCGGATAATGTGACGGATAGTCATGCCGTGCCACACCTGACTTTACCGCTGCTGCAGCGACTGCTGGCGCAACATAATCAATTAAGCGCGGATCTAATGGCTTGGGAATTATGTAGTCATGTCCAAACTCTAAATGATCAAGTCGGTAAGCGTGCAATACGTCTTCCGGAACGGGCTGATGAGTTAAAGCATGTAAGGCCTCTACCGCCGCAACTAACATATCGTCATTGATCGATGTCGCATGCACATCTAGCGCACCACGAAAAATAAAAGGAAACCCTAAAACATTATTAACCTGATTTGGATAGTCACTGCGCCCTGTCGCCATAATCAAATCACTACGTGTTGCCAAGGCGACATCAGGTTGAATCTCAGGGTCAGGGTTTGACAATGCAAACACGATGGGTTTATCCGCCATTGTCTGCAACATTTCAGGCGTTAATAAATCAGGCCCTGAGACACCAATGAAGACATCCGCTCCATCAAGTGCATCTTCTAAAGTGCGCCTGTCGCTATCAACAGCATAGCGTCGCTTGTGCTCATTTAAGTCATCACGACCGCTATGGATGACGCCTTTGCGGTCAATCAAAAGCAAGCGATTTGGATCTGCTCCCATGCACTTAAGCAAATGCATC
>CAYUVE010000083.1:0-9026 GCA_964447985.1 uncultured Thiotrichales bacterium | reverse complement strand
ACACCTTCTTCATCTAGATGGAAAAATATCTGTCGAAAGTAGCGAAGAGGGTAGTAGTTTCGAAGTGGTTATTCCACTATCTAACTAGTGATGGATAAGATACGTGTACTGGTTATAGACGATTCTGCACTCGCACGGCAATTTATTCGTAAGTCTCTAGAAAAAGATCCTAAAATTGAAGTCATTGGCGTTGCGCCAGACCCGGATGCGGCGATGGTGGCGATTGAAAAACATAAACCCGATGTACTGACTCTGGATGTAGAGATGCCAAAAACAGACGGCATTACATTTCTACGTCGTCTAATGCGCAAAACGCCCATTCCGACAATCATGGTCTCAGCTGTTACGACCAAAGGTGCGGATATAACATTCCAAGCACTAGAAGTTGGCGGTGTCGGTTATGTTACCAAGCCTTCAGGCCAAGGGCCTGTAGAAAGTATGCGGTTTGAGCGTGACATTAGGGAAATGGTTAAAGTCGCAGCCGGCGTTAAGAAAAAAACAATTAAAAAAATAGAACAACGTGCACCGCAAGAAAAGTTATCGGCTGATGCAGTAATAGAAAAAAAATCGCAATCTAGACGGCTTACTTCCAGTGATAAGGTTATCGCGATTGGTTCGTCTACTGGCGGTACTGAGGCGATAAAACAAATACTTGTAAAACTATCAGCGGATACACCGGGTATCGTTATTGCGCAGCATATTCCGGCATCGTTTAGTCAACCGTTTGCTAAGAGGATGGACCAGTGTTCCGCAATGACGGTCAGCGAGGCTAAACATGGTGAACAAATTCGTCGAGGGCATGTTTATATTGCACCAGGAGATAAACACTTATTAGTCAATTGCCGCTCTGGTAAATATGTCATTGAGTTAAGCGATGGCCCTGAAGTCAACCACCACCGCCCATCGGTAGACGTATTATTTCGTTCCGTTGCACAAAATGTTGGGAAAAGCGCCATAGGCATAATACTGACAGGTATGGGAGATGACGGCGCTAGTGGCTTAAAAGAAATCCAAGAGACTGGGGCGCCGACAATTGCTCAGGATGAAGAAACAAGCATTGTCTGGGGCATGCCCGGTTCTGCAGTAGCAATAAATGCAGCGAATCACGTACTTGGCTTAGACAAAATTGCGTCAAAACTATTCTCCATAGCCAAATAGATATATATGATTGACCATATATATGGTTTGACGTATATTATCGCGTATGAATATTTCTGCGCATCAATTTTTTCAGCTTTTATCAGATGAAACCCGACTTCGTAGCCTATTGCTGATGAAGCAAGAAGGTGAGCTATGTGTCTGTGAGCTGGTTTACGCCTTAGATATGAGTCAGCCTAAGATATCACGTCATTTGGCTTCTTTGCGTGATAACGGTGTGGTTGTCGATCGCCGTCAAGGACAATGGATCTACTACCAAATTAGTCCGCTATTACCCGCTTGGGCACAGCAAGCTTTGGATGCCGCATTGCTTGGCTGCGCTAATACAGAGTCTTTTCTACACGACAGTAAAACACTCAAAGATATGCCGAATCGGCCTAGCGCGGTTGGCTGTGCCTAAGTTTTGAGGGATTAACACGATGAATCTATTTGAACGTTATCTCACCATTTGGGTAGCTCTATGTATTGTTGTTGGTATTGGTCTTGGTCACTTTATCCCAGGATTTTTTCAAGCGATAGGCGGTTTTGAGGTTGCGCATATTAATCTCCCGGTGGCAGTTTTAATCTGGTTAATGATTATTCCTATGCTGTTGAAGATTGATCTCAAAGCGTTAAAAGATGTTAAGCAGCATTGGCGTGGTGTGGGTGTTACCTTATTTGTTAATTGGGGCGTCAAACCCTTTTCTATGGCGCTATTAGCTTGGTTTTTTATTGGCTATTTGTTTAAGGCTTACTTACCCGCAGAACAACTGGATTCCTATATAGCGGGTTTAATCATACTTGCCGCTGCGCCTTGTACGGCGATGGTCTTTGTCTGGAGTCATTTGATGAAGGGTGAACCGCATTTCACCTTATCTCAAGTGGCGTTAAATGATGTCATTATGGTGTTTGCTTTCGCGCCCATAGTTGGTGTGCTGCTGGGTTTGTCGGCCATTACCGTACCTTGGGATACATTACTGCTATCAGTGCTACTCTACATAGTGGTGCCAATGGGTATGGCCACGGCCATCCGTCAACAGTTCTTAGCGAAAGAATCTGGTAAGGCGGCTTTAGAGAACTTAATTGCTAAGATACAGCCATTTTCTTTGCTAGCCTTATTGGCCACGCTAGTGCTCTTGTTCGGTTTTCAAGGTAAACAAATTATTGAGCAGCCCTTAGTTATTTTATTGCTTGCCGTACCCATTCTTATACAAGTTTTTCTTAATGCTGGCTTGGCTTATTGGCTTAATAGAAAAGTCTGTTCACCACATTGCGTTGCTGGGCCTTCAGCATTGATTGGTGCTAGCAATTTTTTTGAACTGGCTGTTGCCACAGCTATTGCTTTATTTGGCTTTGAATCAGGCGCGGCGTTAGCGACGGTTGTAGGGGTGCTGATCGAAGTACCTGTAATGTTATTAGCTGTACATGTAGTGAATCGTTCACAAGGATGGTACGAGCAGCGTAGGGGCGTGGTTTCAAATGCTGAGTGTTGTCCAAACTTATACGGTTAATAAAGTTTCAGAGTCTGGTTTTTGCTGAGCGGCAAAAAAATCACTTGATAAGTGATCATTGAGTACCGAGGATACGAACTCTTCTGCTGGAATTGGGGCGCCTATATAATTACCCTGTAAGAAATCAATTCCTGTATTAGACAGAAACTCACAAGTTTCTTCATTATTCGCCCATTCGGCCGTAGTTGAGATGTTCATCAATTTACTGATATGAATAATGGACTTAACAATTTCCTGGTTAATCTTATTTTCCGTAATATCTTGAATAAACTCCCCATCAATCTTGATCATATCCACATCTAAGCGCGTGAGATAAGAATAAGTGCTGACTCCTGTACCGAAATCATCCAGCGCCAATGAACAGCCGTACTCATGGAGTTCTTGAATAAACTGGTTTGTGGAATCAACATTAGAGAGGGCAGATGTTTCGGTAATTTCAAATATCAATTGTTCACAAAGATCGGATTTAGCTTTAAGTAAGTCAATTAAATGGTTTTTAGATGTATTATCTGATAGGGTGCTTGCAGAAAGGTTTATCGCTAGTTTCGGTCGCTTGTCAGTTAAGCGCTGTAATTCGAGTAGGCTTTCCACAGTGTGGTCGATAACCCAGTTATCAACTTGTCGTATTAGGCCAAAACGCTCAGATGCCGGTAAAAACTGGTGTGGCAGTAAAAACTCATGACGACGGTTAATCATTCGAACTAATACTTCCCAGTGAGTAATATTTTGAGTTTTCTGGCAGAAGACGGGTTGATAGTAAAGTCGCAGTAAATCGTTTTCCAATGCGTCGTTAATATCTGAAATAACAGACATTTGCTGTTTTTGCTGAGTAAGCTGTTCGTCATGTTCCAGGTGTATTTGGATACAGTTACCACCACTACTTTTTGCAGCATAACAAGCGGTATCTGCATCTCTAAGTAACTGCGAAATACTGGGTATGCTTTTGGTAATGGGTGCAATGCCTACGCTTGAGCCAACTTTGAATAGTTTTTCATCCCAGAAAAAACGATATTTGGCCACCGCATCGCGAATTTTTAGCGCAATTTGGTGAGAGTTTTCGAGCGGGCAGTTATCTAACAGTACCCCAAATTCGTCTCCACCTAATCTTGCCAGAGTGTCTCTTGATCTCAGTTGCTTTAAGATCTGTTGAGTAATTCTTCGTAATAATTCATCGCCAGCCATATGGCCACATGTATCGTTGACGATCTTAAATTGATCCAAATCGATATATAAAAATGTCGAAACAATATTATTCTTTTGGGCGGAGACTAAGCTTTTCTCGAGGCGGTTTTCCATTTCTTGTCGGTTGACAAGCCCCGTTAAATGGTCATGAGTGCTTTGCCAAAGCACTCGTTTTAAAGCAGCTTGTCGTTCTGAGACATCATGAAATAATAAGAGAAAACCGATATGCTGGTTGTCATCGCTTGTTAGCGAGGTACAGAAGTATTCAACGATGTATTTTTTATTGTCTTTTGTCACAAGAACCGCAGTTTGAGGCTCCTGCATAGGGTTAGTTTCTGAAAATATATCTGGAATAGGCTCATTAGTGGACTCATCAATAAGAATGAGAAATTTTGATATTTTTTTATTTAGCGGTGAGCCTTCAACAGCACAACATAGATTTTTAGCAGCGGGATTAATATAGTCGATAGTTAAGTCAGTATTTATTCTTATTACGCTATCGGAGATATTTTCTAGTGTAGCATCAGCTAAATGCTTTTCATATTTTAGTTCAGTCTGAGCCAGGGTTAGTTTACTAATGTCAGTAAAGAATATGATTGCGCCCTTAATATGTTTTTCATCGTCGATATAAGGAGTAATAAAAAGTTGGAAAAAACCTTGACCTATAGATAGGTCTTCACGGTGTTTTTCTCCTTTAAAAATGACATCTTTTACTTTTTCTCTGAGGTTGGCAATTGGTGTTTTCCAGTCCAATGCCGTAATCAGATCGTTGTCGTGTATAGCTTGATTTAGGAGCATTGAAACCGCGTTAACATAGCGTTTTACGCGCAGGTCTTTACCCACAACAAGCAAAGGCAGTTCAATACTAGTTTGAAGGTTTTCAAGGTCAATCGATGTGTTATGTAGCTGATAGGTCTTTTGCTCAAGCTCTTCGTTGACCGTTACAAGTTCTTCGTTCGTTGCATGCAACTCCTCATTTGTGGCGATTAATTCTTCATTTGAGGAAAGCATTTCCTCATTTGTAGTTTGCAGTTGCTCATTTGAGTTAGAAAGTTCATGGTTGGTATTTTCGAGTTCCTGAATGGCTACCTGTAGACTTTGACGTGTAATGCTTAATTCATCTCGCATGAGAGAGATAATATCGCTGCCTTCTCCACCAATATTTTCTTCGATTAATGCACCAGACAGCGATTGTATTTTTCTGATTTCTATGACAATCCAGTCGGGTCTGTTTTTATCAAACAAGAAAGCTGTGGCCAATACGGACTCACGATGGCTATGATGAGTCATAATTTCTGAGTCTTCGTCTTCCCGCGCTTTTCTAAACCGATTAATTAGAGAAATTACGGTAAGACGGTATTCTGATTTAAGTAAATTGTTGATATTTCGATCGAAAGGCCCGTCTTCAATATCTAATACTGAAGATATTGCTCCTAATGTATAGACAACTTGATTGTTGTCATCAACCAATAGAATAGGGTTAACAATTTTTTTACAAACTAATTGGCTCAGTTGCGTCTCTATTGGTGTTGCTTCTGCACGAATACGCTTTTGTTCATTAATGCGAATTTGTGGCAACTGAAAATGCGTACTAACATTGCTAGGTTGGTAATTTAGGTTTTTTATATAAAGTTTTAATTCAGTGTCAGACTGAGTAAATAATTTCTGCTCAGAGCCTAAAGACTCTGTTGTACCAAGTAGAAATATTCCATCCTGGTTCAAGGCGTGATAAACGCTGTTTAAGGCAAACTCCTTGGCATGATCTTGCAGATAAATCAGCACATTGCGGCAGCTAACCAAATCAATATTGGAAAAATGCGGATCTTTAGCTAGGTTATGTGAGGAGAAAAATATCTTATCTCTTATATTTTTCTTAACACAATAATATTCACTTCGGCTATCAAAATAAGATTCAATAATTTTTTTATCGATGCTGGTCATAAGACTGCGGTTATAAAGTCCGCGCCGCGCTTCAGCAATCAATTTTTCTGAGATATCTGTCGCGAATATTTGGTAATTCGGATCTATGCTCAGCTCTTTTGCTATTTGATCAATGACGATAGCAATACTGTATGATTCCTGGCCGGTGGCACATCCTGCTATCCAGATTCTTAGTGGCTCATTGTTTGATGTTTTTTCAACCAGCATGTCTTTAAGTATTGGTTTTAACTCTTCAAAGACATTCTCATCCCTAAAAAACTCGGTCACTGCGATAGACAGAGATTGCACAAATATCTTAGATTCATCGGCACTATGAGAGACATAATCATAGTAACGATCAATGGTGTTGAGTTTCAGTATCGACATGCGTCGAATAATGCGTCTTTCGAGTGTGGTACGTTTAAATGCCCATAAATTGACCGCTGTATTACTTGAAATAAGATCAATAATTCGCTCTGTCATATCGGCAGGCAAAGCATTACGATTATCGAAACTTTCACCCATGACGATTTTTTCTATGAATGGGCCAATTTCTTCGTTACCCAATACGCAAGGAGACTGTAAAGCATAAATAGCGGAGTTTGGCATGCCATCGTATTTGGCACTGTCTGGTTCTTGTACGATTCCGTAGCCGCCGGCGTTCTCAATGGCTCTTAGACCACTTGCGCCGTCACTTCCCGTTCCTGATAGCACTACACCTATGCCATATTTTTGGGCGTCTTTGGCAAGTGAGTAGAATAAGCGATTTATAGACGGGTTAGCACCGATATCCGCCGTAGTGGGCAATAAGCGTATTTTACCTTCGATGACTTCAACATCTTTATTGGGAGGGGTGATATAAACGGTTCTGGCTTTTAACAACTGAGACCTTTTAATCGTAACTACGCGTAGACCTGTATATCGCTCTACTAAATCTCTTAACATACTGGGATGCGTAGGCGATAAGTGCTGAGCAACGACATAGCAAACATTGATGCCAATGGGTAAGTTACGAAATACCTGTTCTAAGGCTTCAATTCCGCCAGCTGAGGCGCCGATGGCAACAATATAAAGCCGCTTAGCACTTATATTGCTGTTGCTTAGTTTAGCCATAATGGCTATTTAAGCGCTTTGCTTGAAATAGGTAATTACGTTTTTAAGCATTTTTCCTGCCTCATTGTCGGTGGCTAAATAATCACTCAAAGCTTCATTGCCTTGCATAACGTTATTGATACCAGAGATTTGAGATATCTCTGCTGGTGACATGCGTTGAAATCCCATGCTCCAATTACTGAAGTTACGATTAGAGATTTCTTCTTTGAATAAGAGTCGGAGACTAGAATGGCGGGGATCAGCCTTGATGGAACTAAACGTGTCCTCAACATGCTGAGCAGAGCCTTCTATAACTTGGAAAAAAGACCCGTCGGAATAAAGTAACATTCCGGTTATCGAGCGGTCGCTATTGGCAGTTCGAGCTTGGTCTAATAGCTCATCCAGTTGAGCATCTGACATCAATTCAACTGAGCGGCTGATATAGCCTAGATGTATAAGCGGCTCGTTCATCCTTAAAGCTCCACTTGTCTTCCTACACGTTTGTAACGACATCGGCAATTGATCAAGCACACCGATATGGCAAGTTGTATAGTATACGCGCCTTTTAGAGAACTTACCGATTTAGTTATCGAAATTTCAGCTTGCTCCAACATTAGTCATCTCAAAGACTTGCTGTACAATTCTATGATGTTGGTTTGACGGCTGAGTTCCCTTGGCGTATTTTGCTGTACAGATTCAAATTTAAAGAGAGATATTGGCTGCGAGTTTTCGTATCAGATAATTATGACAGTTCAAAACACATCAGATCGAATACTTGACGTTACGCAGGAGCTTATTCAGTCTCGCGGCTACAGTGCGATGAGCTTTAACGATATTGCACTAGAAGTGGGCATTAAAAAGCCAAGCATCATGCACCACTTTCCAAGCAAGGTCGCTTTGGCCGTAGCGGTTGTTGAACGCTACCGTAAAAATTTTGCTGACATGTATGACGGAATGTTATCAAAAAAAAATAACAACCCGTCAGAATTGATCGACACGTTTTTTTCTGCTTATCTAAATTTAGGTGAGAATGGCGAAAAAATCTGCTTATGTGGTGCGCTTGCTGGGGAGTATATGGCACTACCTGAGGCCGTGAGAGATGAAGTGACTACTTTTTTTGCGGAAAGTAAAAAATGTTTAGCCGCCATTTTGGCAATGGGCAAGGAGAAGGGCGCTTTTGATTTTGATGGAGAGCCTGAAGTCGTCGCGGGATTAATCTTGGATACCCTACAAGGCGCGCTGATAGTTAGCCGTGCAACATCAGATACGGAAAATGTTAAGAATACTATCGACGCATTAAGAGCTGAAATCCTTTCTTAGATTAATCTAAACTCATTACTATCTGCACAGCCACATCTTTCCGCAGTTGATATGTTTAATATTATCAATGGGTTAGTGTGTTATTTAACTCTCATTACAGGTATTAATTATTGAGCTTGACATTATCGACATGAGTGATTAAATTACACCTACCGTACGTTAGGTAGTATTAACCCAGGAGATCACTGATAATGAAACTTTACGAATTTGAACCTTTCCCAAACCCACGTCGAGTACGTATGTTCCTTGCCGAGAAAGGAGTGGATATCGATCGCGAGCAGGTTAATGTTCCAGAAGGAGAGCACCGTACTGAGGCATATAAAGCTAAAAACCCTAGTGCAACCGTGCCTTGCTTAGAATTAGATGATGGTAGTCACGTTAGCGGTTGCGTTGCGATATCACGTTATTTTGAAGCCAAAAATCCATCACCTGCATTAATGGGTGATAGTGCCGAGGATCAAGCTAATGTTTCCATGTGGCAGCGTCGTGTTGAAGAAGGATTAATGGATGCATCAACAACCTATTTCCATCATGCTACTCCTGGTCTGGGTGCACTTGAACTTTATCAAAATAAAGATTGGGGCGAGAAAAACCGTGAGCGAACCATTGCAACAATGAAAACGCTTGATAATGAACTCGCTACGAAGAATTTCATCGCTGGAGACAGCTTTTCGATTGCAGATATTACGGCACTATGTGCTATTGATTTTGCTGTATTTGCAGAAATTGCCAAACTTGAAGATTACCCAAATCTAAGTCGTTGGCATGCTGATGTGTCAGCTCGACCTAGCGCTAGTGCGTAATAAATATTGGGGCTGTACTAGATTAGCTTAGAGATTTGCCCATTTATTGAGTTGTTTAAGT
>CAYUVE010000082.1:0-9197 GCA_964447985.1 uncultured Thiotrichales bacterium | reverse complement strand
GCTTAACGCCGTTCGAATATGCTAAAGGCAATAAGTTAGTCAAGATGTCGTATTACTTAGCACCAGAAGAAGCTTTGGAAAACCCTGAAGAGGCAGAATACTGGGCTAGGATAGCTTATTCAGCCGCCTTGCGTGTAAAAAAGACTTGAGAGAGATTTGCCCTTAAGATGGGCATGGTAATTTTAGTTTGCACTGAGTCTGTGCGATTTTGGCCCATATTGGCGAGAATTCGCCGTATTTTATGCGGCTTGGTAATTGCTAAACCCTTTAATGAAATAAAGAGTGTTGGAGGGCATAGCAATGCAGGCGATGCAACAACAGGAAAATCTTCCTTCCGTACGAAACATCATTAACCACGATGTGATGAATTGTACTGCTGATGGTGTTGTAGGTAACCATCTTTACTCTGGGCGCGCGCTAGGGATTTCTGAGCCCTGGGACACTATTCAGCTACACCCAAATCTCGAACCGCTTTGGGATGATATCCAAGCTCATTACAAACGTGTCGGTTTGAGCCACACCCAGGATGTTATATGGGATTTGAATCTAAAGCATTTGGGTGCACATATTGGTTTTCAGCCATCCGTATTTTATTTTGGTCCTAATGAGTGCACATATTGGGGTGACCAAAAATGGTTAGAAGTTGTTGAATATATCAATTCTAAGAATAATTTTATCGCTTTGGCTGAAGAGCTGGGTGTTGATGTTCCGCAAACACTTTGTTTCGATTCTGTGAAAGACATTGACCCGGCGTTAATCTCTGACATTGTTTTCCCATGCTATCTAAAAGCCGCGATTTCGGTATCGGGTGTTGGCATTTATCGTTGCGAAAATGAAGCTGCGTTTATTTCTGCGATGGAATCATTTGCCGAAGATATCCCCGTTCAAGTTCAAGAAGAAGTAAAAACCCAAATTTTTCTAAATCTACAGTATCAAGTTATTGGTAAAGAATTGGTTCGTTTGTGTGCGAGTGAACAAATTCTGGATGGTTTTGCTCATCAGGGAAACCGAGTTCCGACGCAATTTGAGCCTTGGGATACAGTAGAACCGATGGCACAGTGGTTGTTAGATAACGGAATGAAGGGAATCTTTGCCTTTGATGTGGCCATAGTGCAGACCAATAAAGGTTTGCGTTTTCCCGCTATCGAATGTAATCCTCGATTTAATGGTGCGTCATATCCAACGCTTATTGCGCAGAAACTAGGCATAGATGAGTGGAGCGCCATCAATCTTTCAGTTGATGCCTATACACTTGCCGAACTCTCATTGAAGGAGTTTGAATATGATCCGAAAACGGGTGAGGGTGTTATCATCGTTAATTGGGGAACGTGTTTGGTCGGGAAAATCAGCGTTCTAATTGCTGGGCCACCCTCTTATCAACAGTCAGTAGCCATAGACCTAGAATTGAAATTTTGATATCAATAGAGTATTTTCCAGGCTCATACTGGTTCGCTAAAACAAGCTTGCATGACTCAATCAAATAAATATTCCCTCATGGTTCATGGCGGTGCAGGGGCCTTAGATAATGTCAAAGATAGTAAATCCGCGGTGCGTTATCTGGAGAGTATTCGTGGTGTTCTGGAACATGGCCGCCAAGTCTTAGTTCTAGGTGGCTCTGCCTTACAAGCTGCAGAAGCCTGCGCCTGCCTTTTAGAAGATGATCCTGTATTTAATGCCGGTTGTGGTTCGGTTTTAAATGAATTTGGTAAGGTTGAAATGGATGCAGCCATTATGGATGGGAGGGATTTAACTGCTGGATCCGTTGCAGCGGTGTCAACAATTGCTAACCCTGTTCAAGCTGCTCGAGTGGTGCTTGCAAAAAGTGAACATGTCATGCTGATTGGCGAAGGTGCCGAAGCTTTTGCACATAAACACGGTATTAAATCGGCTGAACCAGAATACTTTTTTACAGAAGAGCGAATTGCACAACTTAATCAAGCGAGACAATCGAATACCATCGTGCTTGATCATGAAACGATCAATGAGGATCACAAATACGGTACTATTGGTGCTATTGCCTATGATCAAAAAGGTAATCTCGCCGCTGCAACTTCCACAGGTGGCATGGTCAACAAACGTCATGGTCGAGTCGGTGATTCGCCAATAGTCGGTGCGGGTGTCTATGCAGACAATGAGACTTGTGCTGTATCAGCCACAGGTTATGGCGAAGATTTTATGCGCACGACTATCTCAAAAACGATTTCCGATTTTATTTACATGAAAGAATTGGATGCGGAAAAGGCGACTAAGGCTGGAATAGAGTACCTTACACGTAAGGTTAAAGGTCGTGGTGGCGTGATAGTGATTGATAAAGACGGAAATTGTGCTTCGGGTTTTACCACAAAAAAAATGATTCATGGCTGGATCGAACATGGCGGTAAAACCTTTGTTCGATTTTAGGTATTGGCAGGATTAGCTTGGCCAGCCCACACTGGATTGTGTGGGCTGGGTTTGATACAAGAAAGTTAACTGCGACGAGCTTCTCTAAATAATCTCAAGAAGGTGCGTAGATCACGAAAATCTACACGGCCATTGTTGTTAAAGTCCGCCGCAGGGTTGTAACGACGTTGACCTTCTCTTGAACCGAATGCTCTTAAGAATAAACGCAAGTCTCTGCGATCAATATCACCGTCAGCATCAAGATCACCCGCGATAACATCAGGGGCGGGTGCAGCAATCTCTACACTGACAACGATTGGGTCATGGTCACTGGCGCGTTCGTCGGTTTCCGCAAACTCAGCATTAACATGAACGATATCGACTTCGAAACCTTCAACCAAGTTATCACTTAGCAAGATATGATCAAGTGATTGCGAGTTACCTTGGAAAATAAAGGTGTAACGCTCATCTTCATCAATGCTATCCGTGGTATTGGTTAGGTTCTCACCGAGAATGGTTGCGATCGGTGAAACGAATTCAAATTCGTTCATATCACCCAATACAACAATATTGGCTTCAGGGTCGTTGACTAAGATGTTACTAACGAAATCGTTAACGGCACCCGCTTGCAGTTGACGTTCATCTAAAGAGCCGTTGACCGAAACATCTTCCTGACGCGCATCGAAAGGTTGTTCAGTACCTAAGATCGGTGCACTGCCACCTTTTGATGACAAGTGGTTATTCACCACGGTAACGGTTTGCTCGTTAAAGATGAAGTCAGCAGCAAGCGAAATACGGCTACCAAAGAATGGGTTGCTAGCATTCACTGCTTGGTCCGCTGGATCGGTCAATGGCGTTGCATCCGCAGCCAATGTTACGCGTGCTGGGTTATAGAGGAACGCCGCACGAATGTTACCACCAGGTTGGCCGCCAACACTCAAAGGTACAATATCGACAGTGTCTTGGAAGGCATAGGTTGGGCCGCCTGCTGCAACAATGGCATCCACCAAGGCCTGCAAAGTAAGGTCTGCTGCAGTGATATCGCTATCTACTGAACCATCGTTGTCTTGAATTTCCTGTAGACCAATAATGTCTGGTGTACCCAAGTTGTTAACGATGTGCGCAGCAACCGCGTCAAAGCGACCGTTCGCGACATCGGTATCACCGTCTGCATCATTGGTTTCAAGGTTTAGCACATTGTAGGTAGCAATGGTTAGGCGTTCGTCACTACCGGTAATAGCCGTGGTTTCAGCAACGATAGGTGAATCGACTACACTAAACGCTTCGGTAGGTAAAATCTCAAAGTTACCGAAACCGTAGCTCACCACACCCGTAACATCACTGAGTTGTGCGCCAGTGTCGACAAATGGGAAGTCGAAGTCCGGAAGCAATCCGCCGTCTTGATCGATTTGGATTTTTTCTGGATTGAAATCATCAGGGCTGATGTTTAGCGTTTGACGCGTGCTGATACCCGTTGCTGAAGCACCATTATCCGCTGTGGTAAAGATTTCCAAGAAGCGGTTTGTTGGTGCGACGGCTAAAGGCGATGGCGCAGTGACAAGCATGGCTTCAACGGATTCGAAGAAGTCGATACCATCGGTTTCAGGATCAAAACTGGTAAACGCGTCATCATCGATGTTGTCTGTTGGTGCTGGGCGACCACCTAAGCCTAAAACAACAGGTGCAGGTACGTTAGCTATACCAGTAACGCTGACGTCTGGGAAGGCAATTTGTGTGGTAGAAAGATTGCGAGTTGCTTCACCACCCGGGAAAAATTCAGAGACTTCACCCGTCAGTTCAACAATATCACCTATGCTTACACTAGGTGCGCCACCCGTAAATACGAATATCGCGTCAGATGTGGCAATGTTACCGTCACCAACAGCGTCCTGAACATAAAAGCCGTTACTATCAACAGCTGTCACCACACCACTGGTTACTACTTCCACGCCGTTGAACGGTGAAGTATGACCTGCACCTTGGATTTCCATAATGGTTGCAGGTGTTGCCGTGCTTGGTGGTTGAGTCGCGCTAGGAGTAGGCGTACCCGAAGGTGCGGGAATCGGTGAGAACTCCAGCAATGCAAGCGTGTTACTACCGTCAGGTGAACGAGTAAAACCGGCTGGTAAGTTTGTGCCATCAGGACCAATCATTAGATCAGGCGTAATCAAGTTGCCAGCAATGTTGGCAGCATCATTAGTACCATTATCAACAACAAAAATAGTATTGATCACATTATCTGCAGCGTCGGTAAGCACTACGGTGTAAGAGCTGTTTTCAACCGCGTTAGCTTGGATCGTGACGTCTGAAGTAACATTGAAAGCGTCTTGCGCTAATTGGTTAGCGAAAAGAAAAAATTGTCCCGCTTCCAAAGTTGTTCCGGCAGGAACAACATATGGGCTACCTCCGTCTGTACCGCCAAATGAGCTACCGTCATCACTGTCATAAAGTGTAATTGACCAACCGCTAATATCTACAGCGCTGGTTCCCGAATTAAATAATTCTAAATATTCAGTATCACTACTGGTCGTACTTCCAAGCACTTCATTGACCACGACATTAGAGCCAGCAGTGCTGCTAGCCGCTAACATTAATAAGGCACCTGCTGGGCGCCAACAAAGCTTCAACATGCAGATTTCTCCTAGTATGCGCAGAAAAGACAAAGAAGCTTAAGTAGTTGGCTTTACGATATCGTGACAAAAATAATAGGGAGAAGAGATTTAATTTTCATGACAGAAATGCGGCATATTTTTTACGTAATGATGACAAAACATTACTAAGAATTGTCATTCAGGCGTCACAATGAAAGTCTAGGATGATTACTATCCAATGGATGGGGTTGCCAGTGAAACACTTGATGTTTGATATGTTTATGTCTTTAATATTTATCGCCATATTAAGTTTGGTCATGTCGCTTTCTGCGCAAGCTGATAGTACAGGCTATTTCACCGACCCTAAGCTAGATATTAGAATAGATAGCTATAACGTCAGTTATAAAGAACGTCGTGTCTTAGCGCGTTCTCGTATCGTGAATTATTCAGATGCCGTTTTTGATGGACCACTACGTATAGTTATTGATAGTAATCGCCAAGTGCTTAATGCAGATGGTATGACCGATGCTGGTTTGCCTTATATCTCAGTTTGTAATAGCTGTGAGTTATTGGCAGGACAATTATCTGAATTTATCGGAGTGATACTGAAAAAACCAAGTTTAGGTCAAATATACGGTGATCCAGATTTACGTAAGCTGCGTTTAAGCCTGCGTGTTGAACATATTCCATTTTATTTGCATTCATCAGATAAAGTTTGCAGGGATAATTTGGCTGATTTTACAACGGCGCTTAATATTTTGATTAGCAATCATGAGATGGATACTAAAGTACCTTACCCACTGTTTGTTAGCAAAGACCGTATATTAGAGCCAGCATTATTGATGACACAGAATCAGGTGACTAACGAGCTAGATGAACGCGAGTGACTATCGCGTTCAAACAGATGCGGTGCTCGCACAGTAGCTAGGACCTCCCTTCGCGATCCTGATCCTTTACCGAGGGTGCAGCCTCCAAGTGGATGCACCCTCGGTTTTTTATTTCTTCTCCCTTAGTAGTGTATTTTGATACTCTAGGATTTTTAATGTATTAATGATTGCGCTATGCAAGAAATTACTGGGATCAACCATGTTGGTATCCGCGTCGCGGATCTAGCGCGAACGCGCGCCTTTTACGAAAAGCTTGGCTTTGACTTTATTGTTGGGCCGGTAGGGCCAGAGCCTGTCGCTATTATGGAGCATCCTTCTGGAATAAATATCAATTTTATTCTTAATTCCTCAGATGTGGAGGTTAAGAATGTATTAATGGATTTGCCTGATAAACATACCGGTTATACCCATATGGCTATAGAAGTCAGTGATATTGAGTCGGTGCAAGCTAAGCTGCAAGACTTAGGCATAGCGATTACTGAGGGGCCTATTACCTTACCAGATGGTGATGTAATGATTTTTATCCGTGACCCGGATAGCAACGTGATTGAGTTCCACATGCCAGGTTAGATAACACCCAATACTCAAATAGGAGGCAGATACGACAGTTATTTGGATAACAATATTTATGAGCTTTCTTATTTGGTCGGGAATTAATCCTAAAGATCAGCTTACCTGGTTTTTAGAGGCATTTCCGGCGATAGCCGGTTTTATTGTGCTGGCGTTAACCTACCGCTCTTTTCGCTTAACACCCTTGGTGTATATTCTTATTTTAGTCCATTGCATCATCCTGATGATTGGTGCTCACTATACCTATGCCGAAGTACCGTTATTTAATGACATAAAAGACTGGTTGGGTTCATCGCGAAACAACTACGATAAGGTCGGTCATTTCGTACAGGGTTTTGTCCCGGTAATGATTGCGCGTGAAATTGTTATAAGAAAGAATGTAATAGGGCCAACACTATGGCGGCCATTTTTTATTGTCTCGTTTTGTTTAGCGTTCAGTGCCTTTTACGAACTTATTGAATGGTGGGTGGCTTTATTATCTGATGAAGCCGCAGAAGCATTTTTAGGTACGCAAGGATATGTTTGGGATACCCAGTCTGATATGGCCTTGGCTTTACTGGGTGCAATAATGGCATTATTAACGCTGAGCGGTATACACGATAAGCAGTTATCCAAACTTAAAGCTAATAGTTGATTATTCGATGTGTATTATTCAAGAAGAAAAAACTGGTTGCGGTATTGCGGCCGTTGCCAATATTGTCAGTTTGAGTTATCAACAAGTAAAAGATAAAGCTAATTCTCTCGGAATATATGCAAATGATGAAGCACTATATTCTAATACCACTTATGTGCGCCGATTACTTAAAGAATATAGCGTCCAGAGTTCAAATAAAGAGATAGCGTTTACATCGTGGCAAGCTTTGCCGGCACTTGCTTTATTGGCGACAAAATTTCAGAAGACCGCAGATAAAAACTATTGGCATTGGGTTGTATTCGTACGTACTGATAATGACGAGTATGTTCTTGACTCAAACCAGTTTTTGAAAAACCCTAAAAGAAAAGATTTTTGGCGTATGAAACCACGCTGGTATATTTTAGTTTTTCAGAAATAATTCGTTTGTATTTAAATGAATATCCAATACAAGACTAATGAGTTAATAACAGTTAATCAATTTGTAGATTTGCTAAATGCATCAATGCTTGCAGATAGGAGGCCAACGGATGATTTAAGTTGTATGCAAGGGATGCTGCAAAATAGCAATTTAATGATAACAGCCTGGGATGACGGATTACTTGTCGGTATAGCGCGCTCCATGACTGACTTTCACTATGCTTGCTACCTTTCTGATCTTGCGGTACATAAAGCGTATCAGAACCAAGGGATAGGCAAGCTACTGCAAATTAAGACGCAAGATCAGCTTGGCCCCAAGTGTAAGCTTATTGCTATTGCTGCTCCTGACGCCAACTCCTATTATGAGCATATAGGTTTTAGTAATAATCCTCGGTGTTGGGTGCTTAATCGTGTTGACACGATAAGTTAAACTAGCAGCAGAGCATTTAATGTCGTGTTCAAAATATCTTTTTTTTCAATATTAATATTTATTGGCTTATTTTTTCCGGTCGTACTATTAGCTGGAGAATTAAAAATTGCGGTAGCCAGTAATTTTTCTAAAACAGCCGAAGTGCTAGCAGAACAGTTCGAGAATCAATTTTCTCATACAGTTTCTCTTAGCCGCAGTTCTAGCGGCAAGCACTATGCACAAATTAAAAACGGCGCGCCGTTTGATGTCTTTCTGGCTGCTGATAGCGGGTGGCCAAAGCGTTTAGAGAATGAAGGTCTTACCATTGCGGGCAGTCGCTTTACCTACGCTATAGGTAAGATTGTTATGTGGGGCAGTAATCAATCCTATAGTGGTTCAGGTGATCAAGTGTTGCAACTAGCGGATTATCGATACGTGGCTATCGCCAATCCTAGATTAGCTCCCTATGGTTTGGCGGCAAAAGAAGCTCTAACCAATCTTGGCTTATGGCAAGGTATGGAAGACAAACTTGTTACCGGTGAAAATATTGGACAAGCCCTATTATTTGTTCAAAGTGGCCATGCTGAGCTGGGGTTTATCGCGGCATCACAACTTAAACAACTGCTTGATCATGCTAAAGGCTATGTTTGGCGTGTACCGGAATCTCTATATACGCCTCTTAGACAACAAGCTGTTTTGCTAAAATCATCACTAGCAGGCAAAGAATTTATGCGCTATCTAGCAAGCGATGAGGCGCGAGCTATTATTCAAAATCATGGTTATGATTTAGTCCATGCTCAGTGACGCCGATATCATCGCCTTAACCTTAACGCTTAAGCTTGCCTTAGTCACAACGTTTATATTGCTATTGATTGGCACTCCCTTCGCCTGGTGGTTATCGCGGACACAATGGCGTTATAAGTTTTTACTTGAGGCTATAGTGGCACTGCCACTGGTTTTACCGCCGACAGTATTGGGTTTTTATTTATTAATCGTACTTGGTCCGAACGGTTTAGGTGGCCACGTAACTCTCGCATTTACTTTTAGCGGCTTAGTCATTGGCTCAGTCATTTATTCCTTACCCTTTGTCGTACAGCCTTTGCAGGATGCGTTTCAAGCAATAGGTCAGCGTCCTTATGATGTAGCAGCAACCCTACGTGCATCACCCATAGATCGATTTTTTTCTATTGCCCTACCCTTAGCTCGCCCAGGCTTTATTACCGCGGCGGTATTAGGCTTCGCCCATACCTTAGGGGAATTCGGCGTTGTATTGATGATTGGCGGTAACATCCCTGGTGAAACGCGCGTTG
>CAYUVE010000081.1:0-9356 GCA_964447985.1 uncultured Thiotrichales bacterium | reverse complement strand
AATGGCACGACGGGCATTGCTGTCGGTATGGCGACGGATATTCCACCGCATAACCTGACAGAGCTAATTAAGGCCTGTATCTATCTTATTGAAAAACCTAAAGCTTCTGTTGCCGATTTGTTTAAATTGGTGAAAGGCCCTGATCTGCCTACTGCGGCGGAAGTGATTACACCCAAGCACGATCTGTTGGCCATGTATGAAAGCGGGAATGGCTCCTACCGCATGCGTGCCTGTTATGAAATGGAAGACGGTGAAATCGTCATAACCGCTTTGCCGTATCAGGTAAGTGGTGCCAAGATTCTGGAGCAGATTGCCGCACAAATGACAGCCAAGAAGTTACCCTTGGTTGAAGACTTGCGTGACGAATCGGATCACGAGAACCCAACACGTTTAATTATCGTCCCGCGTTCCAACCGTGTGGATGTCGCCGCACTGATGTCGCACTTATTTGCGACCACCGACTTAGAAAAGAGCTACCGCGTTAATCTGAATATGATTGGCTTAGATGGCCGGCCCGCTGTTAAAAACCTGCGGGACATATTAAAAGAGTGGCTGCAGTTTCGCACTGAGACAGTTAGACGCCGTCTACAGCATCGTTTAGACAAAGTTCTAGCGCGCCTGCATATTCTTGAAGGTTTGATGATCGCTTACCTCAATCTGGATGAGGTCATCCGTATTATCCGTGAAGAAGATGAGCCAAAAGCTGAGCTGATGACTCGTTTTGATCTGTCAGAAATTCAAGCTGATGCTATTCTGGATACGCGTTTGCGTCATCTCGCTAAGCTCGAAGAAATGAAAATTCGTGGCGAACAAAAAGAATTAGAAGAAGAACGTAAGCAATTGGAATTATTACTAAGTTCTGATACGCGCCTAAAAACAAAAGTTAAAAAAGAGCTGCAAGAAGATGCAGAGAAGTATGGTGATGAAAGGCGTTCACCAATTATCGAGCGTGAGACAGCGGCGGCGATAGATCAAACCGAGTTGCTACCCAGTGAGCCCTTAACGATTGTCTTGTCTGAGAAGGGTTGGGTGCGTGCGGCTAAAGGTCATGAGATCGATCCGCGTTCCTTAAATTTTAAGGCGGGCGATGGTTTTTGCGATGCGGATCGTGGGCGTAGCCAGCAACCTGCCGTGTTTCTTGACTCAGGAGGACGTAGCTATACTTTGATCGCTCACACCTTACCGTCTGCTAGAGGGCAGGGAGAGCCGTTATCGGGTCGCCTTAAGCCACCGACCGGGGTGAGCTTTCGTGGTGTGGTCACCGGTGCTGACAGTGATCAGGTTTTGCTGGCGTCGACGGCTGGTTATGGTTTTGTCTCCACTATTGGCGATATGGTCACCAAAAATAAGGCGGGGAAGGTAGCGTTGACGGTGGGTAAAGGCAATGATGTATTAGCGCCACAACGCTTAACCGAGGCGCTCGATGATTATTGGATCGCTGTTGCCACCAGTCAGGGGTATCTACTGGTATTTGAGCTCAATGAATTGCCCGTAATGGCCAAGGGCAAGGGAGTCAAAATGATTAATATTCCCAAGGCTAAAGCTAGTGAATCAAACGAGGTGGTCGTTGGGACGGCGCTGTTAACTGAAACCGATACTTTGCGTGTTTACGCCGGTCAGCGTTACATCAATCTTAAGCCTGCGGATTTGGATAATTTTACCCACGAGCGTGCAAAACGTGGACGTAAACTGCCACGAGGTTTTCAGCGCGTTGATCGTATTGAAACTGTCGAGTGATTTTTTGACCCAGAATTAAAAAGGCCGACAGCAGGGGATGCCGTCGGCCGAAGGTCTTCTTATCTAAGGAGAGATAAGTTGGCTCATTACTTTTAGCGGCGTTTTTCGAGATCACTTTAGGCTATCTTGCATATTTTTCCTTTGAAATAGGCTTTTTGCGCCCTATATTGCTACTTATTCGTATTTGTCCGCTTTTGAGGTAGTCGATGAAACGCGTTGTTCTGTTCTTAGCAACAAATGTTGGCATATTGGTAGTTCTAGCCGTTTTTTTAAACGTCATAGGTCTTGATCGAATATTGGACGAGCAAGGAGTCAACTTAGACGTTAATTCGCTTCTAATATTTTCGGCGTTGCTAGGTATGGGCGGGTCTTTTATTTCGCTTGCAATGTCCAAATGGTCTGCTAAGCGCATGACTGGCGCTAAGGTCATTGAGTCGCCAGCGAATGAAACTGAACGTTGGTTAGTCGAGACAGTTAAACGTCAGGCCGAACAGGCCGGTATTGGTATGCCTGAGGTGGCCATTTACAACGCGCCTGATCCCAATGCTTTTGCTACCGGAATGAATCGTAATAATGCTTTGGTGGCGGTAAGCACAGGACTTATGCAAGCGATGAATCGCGACGAAGTCGAAGCGGTTTTGGCACATGAAGTTAGCCATGTCGCGAACGGCGATATGATTACCTTGGCTTTGATACAAGGCGTGGTCAATACCTTCGTGATTGTTTTATCGCGTGTTATTGGTCACTTTGTTGATCGTGTAATCTTAAAAAATCAACGCGGTCACGGAATTGGCTATTTTGCGACCGTAATAATCGCGCAAGTTGTTCTGGGAATATTGGCATCTGTCATAGTGATGTGGTTTAGTCGTCAACGCGAATACCGTGCTGATGCTGGCGGCGCTGCCTTGGCGGGTAGAGATAAAATGGTCTCGGCATTACAACGTTTGCAAGCCAGCGCTGGGCAACCGCATTTGCCTGATCAATTGGCTGCGTTTGCTATATCAGGGGGTATTGGTTCTGGATTAAAACGTTTGTTTATGAGTCATCCGCCGCTAGAAGAACGGATTGCGATATTAAAGCAGCAGCAATAGTCTTAATCGAAATCTAAGTCGTTGAGATCGTCGCTAGCGCCGTCATCAAGAAGATCTGTTAAATCGCTGAGATCATCCGCAGCTGGCTTATAGTCGGAGTCAAGCGCGTTTTGTAGATCCTCCATCTCATCCCAGAGTGCGGCTTCGGCGCGTTCATTTTCAAGCGCTTCGTAATCTTCGCGTAGGACTTTGAGTTCTTCTTCCAATGCACGTTTTTCTTCGGCGCTGGTTTTGATTTTTTCTTGTAAGAGTTTGACTTTATCAGCATCATCACTAGAGCTAAATTCCTGGCCGACATGATCAAGTTCATTACGTAGGTCAGTAACAGTGGTTTCTAATTCGCTAACACGTTCTTGTTCCTTGACTAATTTTTCTTCTGCTGCGGCGAGGGCTGTGACTTTTTCTTCTATCTGAGCACGCGCCTGGTTAATATCTGTATCAACCGAAGCAGATTGTTCTAGCAGGTGGGTAAGTTTGTTTTTACCTTCAATGAGCTGGGTTTTTAGTTTTTTAACTAAGGCATCATTGCCGCGTTTATAGCGCTTAACTTTCTTTAAAAAGTTTGTGTAGTTGGCTTCAGCAAGCTTGCGCCGCTCAGTTTCACCGCTGAGTTGTTTGTTGACATTACTAAGTTGTGTTTCAAACCATGCAATTTTTTTGCTGAGTTCTGCATTCGCTGCGTTGAGTTCCTGAATTTTTTGATCATCTGCTTGACTTACCGCAGTGCTGCTGAGAGGGGCTGCAGTCGAATTAGTTGGTACTTCAGCTGGTGGTGGAGTAGGTGTTGAAGTTTGAATGAAGCTATCGTCATCGACTAATGACAGGCCTTCACCTAAACCACTGCTAAAAGTAGGAACCTCCTGAGATTTTAGAGACTCCATATCTTGCATCAAGCGTTGCTTTTCAACCTCCAGTTCTTGTTTTAATTGTAGTTCGCTATTTGGCGCAGCGCTTATGTCATCGACCATTTCTGGTGATGCATCGGCGTCAATAAAGTCTACATCGAGATTGCTGGTCTCGTCGTTATAACAATATGCATTCAGGCCATGTTGCATTAACAGAAATGCGCCAACACCTGCTTGAACCGGTGAGTCTCCAACGACGATATAAGCCTGAAAGTTATTTAGATTGACAACTTTCTCTAATAAATCGGGGAATGGGATGTATGTGCTGTTGACAAGACAGCTCCCAACACGCGATGACTGGCTGCGTAGGTCTAACCACTTAGCACCGTTTTCGATATGAGGCCTAACATCATTAGTGTCTGTGTTTTGGACAAGTGGTGTGTAACACAGCTCTATAAAATCTTCCTTAGGCAGTAACATTAATTCGCCACTACTTTTCATGATGATGCTAGATGGCTGGCCGCTTTCAAGCATCAGGCCGCTGGCACCAAAGGCGTCACCACAACGCCATTCCTGCGTTAGTACATTAGCATCACAACAAACGCCACTCTTTACAATAAAGTAATGATCGGTTTGTTGGCCTTCATGGATGACAACTTCACCGCTTTGATAGGGGACTTCTGTAACACCAGAAAGCATACGCTGTAAGTTGATCGGGGGCAGCTTGGAAAAAGCCTGCGACTGTAAAACTTTGGTCATCCAGTCGCCTTCGCCACCCTCGTCTATGTCATTGACTTCATAGGTTTCCGCGTCGTGTTTACCAAGGTGGAAATCCAAAACCGTTGTATCGATCATGACTACGGTTGCGGTTGACTGTACTCGGGCAGTAAATTTACGCGGTAGATCTGGAGCAATCGGATTGTTGGCTTCCTCGTTGCCGCCATCGATAGTTTTTACTTCACTAGCTTGACTGAGTAGGGCGATGCGACCTTTGATGACATAAAAAGTATGACGGTCACTATGGCCTTCGCGAAATAGGTACTCGCCTTTTTTAAATTGCTTAATCTTGGCGCGTGAGGCCACTTCGTTAAAGTGGTCTGCATCCATGGTATTTAGTGGCGAAAGATTTGCCAAAATTTCGGTATCAACCGATTCGCGTGCAGCGGCACTCATTCTCTAGAACTCCAGAATATAGTTTACGTCTTATAGCTAATATAACGGTCAGACTCTCAAAATCATTAACCTAAAGGTTTTTAAAACTGATGGTTTGTTGCTCGTATGCGCAGCATGCGATAATAGACAATGGCTTAAATAGAAAAACGCATATCGGGTGCAGCTTCGGTTGAGACCATCGCTGCACCCAGATATGCGTAGTATTATCCAGGTGTATTGAGAGTATTAAACAGCTTCTTGTTGCTTACTCTTAATCGGCAATACCACTGAGAAGTTAGTGCCCTTGCCGGGGATGCTTTTAATGACAATCTTACCGTCATTGCGCATCACTAGCTTCTGCGCTACTGATAAGCCAAGACCTGATACTTTGCCACCACGTTTCTTGGTGCTAAAGAAAGGTTCGAATACGCGGTTGCGAGTATCGTCGTCCATACCTTTACCGTTATCAACAACGCTGATGATGGCGCGGTCATTATGTTTCTTAGTTGAAACCATGACCTGACCCTTACTTTGCCCAGCTTCTTTGATGGCATCAGCGGCGTTATGGATCATGTTGACGACAGTACGTTGCATTTCTTCGCTAGAACCATAGACCTCGGGCAGTGTACTAACTTTGGCCTTGATAGTAATGCCTTCATCTAGTGAGTCCTTGGTTTCGGCAACAGCTGCTTCGACCGCTTCGTTGACGTTGAACCAAGTCTTTGGCATTTCCTCGGCGCTGCTTAAGTTGCGCAATTCACCAGTAAACGCTTGGACGTGTTGGATGCTATGTTCCATTTCGTCCAGAGCTTCAGGTACATCATTTAGCGTTGCATCGCCTCGCACTGATTCAAGTACGTCACCGATGTTTTTCAGATTGTTCATCAACTCAAAAGTATCTTGAGATTTAGCGTTCATGAACTTGTCTACTTCGACTTTCAGTGTGTCGAAGCCAGCAGCACTGGTGCGAATCGCTTCTAGGCTTTCACTAAGCTTAGTAACTGGGTTGCCAAGCTCTTCTGCTATGGTGTTTGCCATTGAGCTTACGCTACCCATATCGGTGCCAGCGTTGGCGTTATTGCCGTTGTTTTCTAGTTCTTTCTCTAGATCTGCTGTGGCTTTTGAAACGTTTGCTTTCATTTTCTTATCGAAGCTGAATGCATTGACGGTGTACATGATGCCAGCAAGTATGGCGATGCCACCCAAAGCCATGATCATCATAAGGAGTTGCTGGCTAACGTCTGCCGTGCCGGCATCAACCTCAGCGACTAAGCTATCAGAGAAGTTTTTAAACTGGGCAGATAGTTCAGTACCGGCTTCAGCGACTTCAGTGCCTAGAACGCGTTTCAGAATACCGTTCAATGGAATCGTACGTTCCATGATGATACGTGAATGAGAGATATAGTTATTCAGAGCATTGGCTAATTCTGGTGGATATTGAATAACTTGCTCTTCAAACTCGCTAAGCATGGTGAGTACACGTACTTTAGAACCTTCGTCTGGACGTTGTGAGAAGCCAGAGACACGGTCATCAATGTTGCGGATCGTGTTGGCTAACTCAGCGCCTACGGTAGAAGGCTTGCCATCTTTTGGCTCGGCTTTCGCGTCAAGTTGCGTGGCGCTATTTATTAAGCTGCGTGTCGCGACTGGCAAGAACTTACGCGAGTTACGAACTACTGCGAAGTTGGTTTTAAACTGCTCAACCGTTTCTTCTTTTGACTCAATAAGGCTCAAGAAGCGGAATAAACGATTTTTCAGGTTGTCTGGGATCGCTTCTTCTGCGTCAGCTGCCGTAGCCAGATTCGAACGCAGTTCGCGCAAGCGTGGCAAGAACCCGGCAACTTCGTCGAAGTCAGTGTCGGAAACCAGTGCACGCAGTACTGAGAGGCTCCATTCACCGTCGAGCTGACGAAGGTTATGGATATCTTCAGAAACTGAGTAAAGATTTCCTGTGCCTTGTTCTGTAGTCTGTGACATGCGATCATGGGTTATTACAACACCTGCCCCCACAGCAACCGCCCCTACTAGCAGGATTATGCTAATTATCTTATTCATTTCTTCAACTCCGGATGCTCACCCGCAAGGGTTTTAATAAACGCTACGATGGCGTCTTTGTCTTCATCAGGGGCCTCACGACCTAACTGAAATTTGAACATAATGTCGACGGCGGCGCGTAATGTTGGTGCGTTACCGTCATGCAGGTAAGGAGGTGTTAGTGCGGCTAAGCGTAAGCTCGGCACTTTAAATGTGTGTTTGTCCATCACGTTGCCGGTGACATTAAAGCGTCCCATGTCGGCTTTAGTGATGTTTCCGCGTTTTTGGAAATATGAATTGGCTACCCCAAAGAGCTGGAACATGTTACCGCCGACCGCTGCGCCCTGATGGCAGGAAATACAACCATATTTTTTGAAATTGGCATAACCGGTTTTCTCTAGTTCCGTGATGGCGCTGTCATCACCCATCAAATATTTGTCGAAACGAGAGTTAGGAGTAATCAGGCTGCGTTGAAATTCAGCTATAGCATTTTTGATGTTTTTGCGCGTAATGCCATCGCCATACGCATCGTTGAATAAACCTGGGTATTCAGCATCTTCGTAGAGCTTGGCAACAACATCTGGCCACAGCGATCCCATTTCTTTTGGGTTTTGAATTGGGCCATCGACTTGGTCTTCTAGGCTCTCAGCGCGACCGTCCCAGTTGAGGCGAAACAGGAACCCAGTATTAAACACGGTTGGCGCATTGATTGGTCCTTTTTGACCCTCAATACCGGTTGAAACTTGGTTGCGATCAACTCCGCCTTGTGCAAGATTGTGACAGCTCGCACAGGAAACTGTATCGTCTTTCGATAATCTAGTGTCATGAAAGAGTTTATTACCGAGTGCGACTTTCTTAGGGTCGACATCAACGGTTTGTGGTATAGGCTTGATTGGCTCATTTAGCGGCTTCCCGGCAAGAATAGGGCTTGCTGAAAGTAGTGCTGTTAGGCCAACCACTGCGTAGATATTTAGTTTTTTAGTCATAAGTCAGTCTGCTTCTACAAAGTTAAAAAATTCTTCATTTGTCTTTGCACTACATAACTAAAGAAATAACTATTAGTACATTTACTAATAATTATTCTTAAGCTTATGCAACATAAAGACGTCTTATGGCTCTTCGGTTACATAAGTAGGGAAGTGCGATGAAATTCGTCATGTCATGCTCCCATTTCCCTGCAATAGCTTCTGATTTGGCTTGAAACTACTGTTACCGTCGGTTTAAGTATCGGCGTTGGGGTAAATTCCTTTAGGCAAGCTAGGGTTCCTTTGAAAGGGAAGTTGAATACTGTGATTTAGATCACAGTTTCCTAGAAAGATGGGGTGGGTTTAGCAAAAGAGCTGCTAAATATCTCGAGTTAGAATAGCCCTTGAACGAAAAAAAGGCTTAAGTATATATAGGTGTTTTTGAGGCTTCGCCAGGCAATTCTCTAACGAGTTTTGGCACAAGGTAGCCGGGTAGCTTGCTCTGGAGTTGTTGCATTAAAGCTAAGGCGGCTGCTTCTTCAACTTCAAAATGAAGCGCTCCTTGTACGCGATCGAGCATATGAAGATAGTAGGGAAGGGTTTTACATTCAAATAGCCGTTCGCTGAGCTTTAATAAGGTGTTGATGTTGTCATTGACGCCTTTTAATAGTACTGACTGATTGAGCAGAGTTGTTCCAGTCTTATCAATTTTTTCTAATGCGGATTGGACTTTTTTATCGATTTCATTGGCATGGTTAGCGTGGATGACAACAATAGGTTGTAAGGTTGTTTGATCTAGGCGTTGTAGTAAACCCATATCGATACGATCTGGCAAGACGACAGGCATGCGAGTGTGAATGCGTAAACGTGTCACATGCGGAATGAGCTCTATCTGAGTAATCAGTTTATTCAACGCTTTATTGCTTAGCATCAAAGGGTCG
This sequence comes from uncultured Thiotrichales bacterium, assembly GCA_964447985.1. GTDB lineage: Bacteria > Pseudomonadota > Gammaproteobacteria. The sequence goes on along the minus strand of CAYUVE010000081.1, from coordinate 591 downwards.
CCACCACTAAGAATGACTTCTTTAATGCTTTCGTCAGCATTGATGTAATCAATAGCCGCTTTTAGGTGTTTGCCGCCGATATGAGAGTCGGCGTAAGGAAAGTGACGCCGAAAGCAATAACGGCAATGGATGGCGCAAGCGCCAGTTGTGATTAAAAGTACCCGACCTTCGTATTTATGTAGCAGACCTTCAACCTTAGTTGCAGTTTGATCGCCGACTGGATCCACTAAGCCACCAGAATGTTGATTAAGTTCTTGAATTGACGGCAGGATTTGTCGTAACAGCGGGTCGTTGGGGTCGGTTTTGCGTATACGCTGAACGAAGGCGTTTGGGGCGCGAGTTTTAAATTCGCGATCAACTTTCTCTAAATTAGTAGACGCGTGATCAGTGGTATCCACCAGTTGGTTTAATGAGTCAAAATCGTGCGCTTCGCGTAATTGTTTTTGCCAGTCTTCATTAATGGGTTCGATTGGCTTGGCATTTAGATGACTGATAAAAACCACCCAGAAAACTGTTAGAAATAATTAAGGTACGAGATCACTGCTGTCCCATTAACAGGAGATAGAGAGGCTTAAATCACATCTGATTGCT
>CAYUVE010000080.1:0-9385 GCA_964447985.1 uncultured Thiotrichales bacterium | reverse complement strand
TGACGACCTCGCAATCGTAGGTATCGCGCAGCCACTGCAATATGACTGAGGTATCTAAACCACCTGAATAGGCCAGGACGACTTTATTGATCTTGCTCATAAATCTGAAAACTATTTTTTGCGTTTGGCGCTACGACGTAGACGCGATAACAGCCTGCGAGCCATTTCACCGAACATTTCGGTTTGGGTTGGGTGAGGATGAATTGCATTGGCGACTTGGGTCAGCGTCATTTCACCACTGACCATCATGACACCTTCACCAATCAAGGTATCGCAATGATCGGCTAAGTAATGCACACCGATGACCTTATGTGTGGCTTTGTCGGCAACGATTTTAATCAGCCCTAAGGTTTCATTAGTAATCATGGCCTTAGCGTCGATGCTCATTGGCATTTTTACTTCGACGGCATCGATACCCTTGGCTTTGGCTTGCGCGACAGACAAACCGACAAAACCGGCTTGCGGACGTGAGAAAATGACGCCGCAATCTTTGGCTTCATCATAAGCGGCTTTTTCACCAACGATAGTTTGTGCAGCAACACGGCCTTGCTGACCAGCGGTATGGGCCAGCATTAAACCACCGATGACATCACCTACGGCGAAGATATGACTGGCACTAGTGCGACCGGTTTTATCAACGGTAATAACACTGCGCTCTGAAGCCACACCGGCTTTATCTAGATTCAACGGTTCTAATACTGGGCGTTTACCGGTGGCCATGATGACATAATCACAAGCCACACTATGTTCAGCGCCTTCAGCGTCAACAAACTTGGCTTTCATCTTGCCAGGTTTGCCACTGATCTCAGCCACCTTGGCCGAGGTGTGAATAGTTAGGCGCGGATCATCGTTCAAAATACCGGTTAGGGTTTTGGCGATCTCGTCTTCAACTTCGGCAAGGATACGATCTTGCGCTTCCAACAATGTCACTTCGGCGCCAAAATCCTGGAAGATTTGCGCCATCTCGACACCAATGGCACCGCCACCGATAACAACCAAGTTCTTGGGTGCTTTGTCTAAAGCCCAAACGGTGTCAGAGGTTAATACGCCACCAGACTCTAAACCTTCATGCGCACCGCCAATAGGTGGTACAAATGGTGGTGCGCCGGTAGCGATAACGGCGCAACCAAAGCTGATTTCTTCACCAGAATCACCACTGCTTTGTGCAGTGCGGCCATGTGGATCATCATTATTGGTTGAGGTATCTACACGAATAACATGATCAGAAACAAAACTGCCTTGACCGTGGATGTATTTAATCTTCACACCCGTATCGGTTTTATAAGCCATTTCACCGCGGGTTTCTAAAACGCCGCGACGGGTTTTTTCTAATTCTTCCCAGACCAATTTGGCTTTGTCTGTACCTGTTACACCCAAGTGCGAATCATGGGCACGATCACGGATTCTATCCGCTGCCGCACGCCAGGCTTTAGATGGGATACAACCACGCCATAGGCATTCACCACCCGGGAATTTAGAATCGTTAATCATGGCGACTTTAATGCCATGCTCGGCGAGATCTCGGGCGCAGTCTTCACCGCCTGGACCACCACCGATAACGACCACGTCGTAATCCCAATCACCTTCTGGTATTGCTGGCCCCATAGCTGACTCCAACCAAGATTCTGGTTGTTCGATATTAGATTTCAACGTATTCAAATATTGTGCAACATCGGCACCGTTAACCACGCGATGATCACCCGTGACCGTTAATGGCATACCATCTGGGCCGGCACTTGATATAGCTAGAATACCTGCCATACCCGGAGTAACGATGGCATCGAAGTAGCTAACACCCATCATACCCATATTAGAAACCATAAAGGTTGGGTTAGCGTATTCTTCGGGTTTTAAGCGACGAGCGCGCGCACGACTAACGAGATCTTGCCAGTCATTATTCAATTCTTCTAATGAACGGCTTTCGCAATCACGCAACACAGGTGTGACTAAACCACCATCGGTGGCAACGGCCATACCAATATCAACAATATTACGTTCGATGATTTGATCAGTAGGTTTGTATGCCCAATTCATCGATGGATGCTTGGCCATAGATATAGCGCAGGCTTTGGCAATAGCAACGGTGACGGAAACGCCGGCTTTTTTCGCTGCGGCGATGAGCTTGCTTGGCTGTGCGTTTACCGTGACACGGAAACTTGGAATGCTGAGCGAACTGCTCATGGATTGTGAAATGGCTTTTTCCATAGCATTCATTGGACGGCCATCGCCCGGCACGTCAACTTGCGGAATACCCATACTCGGTACGGCAGCTGTTGCAGCGCCTGAACTTGCAGCACGCACAACATCGGCGGCTTGAATGACACCACCCGGGCCTGAACCTTGTACACGGTTTAAATCGACCTGTGTACCACCGGCGACTTTACGCGCATACGGTGTCGCACTACCAGCATTTGGTCTTGGCGCTGGTGTACCGCTGCCGCTATAGCTTGGCGAAGTCGTAGGCTTGGCCGGCGCAGCTGCCGTTGAGCTGGTTTCTGTTGAAGTACTGGAAGCTGATGACGAAGCAGAGAAGGAATCACTTTGCACGCTATCTGCTTCTTCAACCAGATAAGCCATGGCATCGCCAACCGCTATAACACTATCGAGTTCAGCAATGGGGCCAGACAGATAGCCGTCTTTAAAGACTTCGACATCCATAATGGCTTTGTCGGTTTCAACGGTTGCGACAATATCGCCACGTGAAACTTGATCACCAAGGCCTTTTTCCCAACTCACCACGACACCTTCTGTCATGGTGTCTGAAAGCTGTGGCATTTTTATGGTATGTGAAGCGGCATCTGGTGCCGCTGGGCCTGATGCGGCTGGAGCCTCGGCTGCGGCTTCTGTTACTGCAGGAGCTGCGCCCTCGTTAGTCACCGCTGATTGTTCGGCAACAATGTAAGCAATAGCACCGCCGACTTCTACCGTGGCATCGATATCAGCTAAGGGACCAGAAAGATAACCTTCTTTAAAAACCTCGACATCCATAATCGCCTTGTCGGTTTCAACCGTGGCAACGATATCACCACGCTCGACTTTAGCACCGAGTTCTTTTTCCCAACTGACGAGCACACCTTCTGTCATGGTGTCTGACAGTTGTGGCATTTTTACGATATAGGGTTCAGCCATTGATACAGTTCTCAAAGTACGAGCCGCAGCAATGCGGCTCGCTCAATCGATTTTATGATTTACCAAAAGACGCCAATACCGCGTTAACTACGTCTTTGGCATCAGGAATTGCAGCGCGCTCTAAGCTATGGTTGTAAGGAATGGGCACATGCGCAGCAGACACTCTCACTGGTGGCGCGTCTAACTCGAAAAAGCATTCCTCGTTAATAATCGCCATGACTTCTGAGCCAACGCCGACCATCGCTTCGGCTTCTTCTACGATGACGGCGCGATGGGTTTTGCTCACCGAGCGCTTAATACCTTCACGGTCTAGCGGGCTTAGCGAGTAAAGATCAATCACCTCGGCGTTAATGCCATGGTCTTTAGCCAGCATATCCGCAGCCTGCTTGGCCCAATGCACAGAGATGTTATAAGCAAACAAGGTGACATCAGAGCCTTCACGCACCACGTCAGAGCCTTCTAGCGGTAAGAAGAATTCTTCGTCAGGCACCTCGCCTTTGAGGTTGTACATGAGCTCGTGTTCGTTAATAAACACTGGATCATCACAACGCACGGCAGATTTTAATAAGCCATAAGCTTGCTTAGGTGTTGATGGCGTCACCACACGCAAACCGGCGATACCCATAAACACTTTTTCCATACGCGCGGAATGCTGGGCGCCTAATTGGTGTGCAGTACCACCTGGTGAGCGAATCACTACCGGCGCGGTTAACTGACCGCCTGACATATAACGTACTTTCGCCGCTGAGTTAAAGATTTGATCCAAGGCCAACCAGGCGAAGTTCACCGACATGATCTCGATAATCGGGCGCACGCCGATAAACGAGGCGCCTATACCTAAACCGGTGTAACTGTTCTCCGAAATCGGTGTATCGATGATGCGTTTTTCACCGTATTTTTCATAAAGACCTTGGGTGGCTTTATACGTACCACCGGCAACACCAATGTCTTCACCCATGGCGATCACCAAGGGGTCGTTAGCCATTTCTTCATCGTGGGCGCGACGGATGGCTTCCCAATACATTAATTCAGCCATTATTGCGGCCCTCCCGTCACATACGGGTCATTATCGGCCAGCACGTATTTTTCCAGGTCAGCAACATTGGGCTGTGGTGATTCTTCGGCGAACCTAACAATCTCGTCGTCGATTTCAGCAATCAGTTTTTTATCCAAGGCCTTGTATTCATCCATGCTGTAATCGCCGGCTTCGATTAAACGATCACGCAATATCTTGATCGGATCGCGCTTGGCCCATTCCGCTTCCTCGCTGTCGTCACGATAGGCATTGGAATCTGACATGGAGTGACCACGGAAACGATAAGTCAAAAGCTCAAGGAAATACGGGCCTTTGCCACTGCGCACATGATCCACAGCGATTTGTGCCGCTTCATAAACTTTTTCGATGTCCTGGCCGTCGGTTTGCGCAGAAGGAATGTTATACACCGCAGCGCGCTTGTACTGATCCAGCTCAGAAGTCGAACGATCGATACGCGTACCAATACCGTAGAGATTGTTCTCACATATATAAAGGACTGGCAGCTCCCAGATAGAGGCCATGTTTAACGATTCGTGAAAAGTACCCTGGTTATTTGAAGCATCACCGAGGAAACAGATTGAGATATCGTCGTCACCCTTCAACTGGATACCCTTAGCAATACCAGTAGCTAACGGGAATGGGCCGCCCACCAGTGAGTAACCACCCATGAAACGGTGCTCAACATCAAATATGTGCATGGAGCCACCACGGCCTTTACTGCTGCCGGTTTCTTTACCGAACAACTCGGCCATGACTTCTTTCGGATCAGCACCGGAAAGCATGGCGTGTACATGATCACGATAACCGGTGATGACATAATCCTTACCGCGGCGAGCCGCTTCCATTACGCCGTGGGCGCAAGCTTCTTGTCCAGGATAAAGGTGAACGAAACCACCAATCTTGCGCTCTTGGGCGCCCTGGTAACAGGCTTCTTCAAAACGGCGGGCAAACAGCATCTCCTGCAGCAGGCGCTTTTTATCGTCTGTGCTTAACATTCAGTACGTTTCTTTAGTATTTAGATTAAGCGCGCTATGATGGGTTTTTTAGTCCCTTAGGTCAAGATAAAAACACCATTATTCCTATGAAAATCCAATTAAAACAACACTTAAGCGCACTCGACAGCAATCAAATTGACGCCCTAGAACAGGTGATTTTTATTGTCCCCAAGGCTGACCATAGCAACGAATGGGGTCGCATTCCGTATAAGAAGGTAATTGGCGAGCGATTTCGTCGAGGCAAATCGCGTGGGCAATCTACTAACCCTTTTACCATCGACTTACCTAACGATAAGGGCACCCGTATCACGTTTTGGCAGCTTGACCCGGAACTTGGCACCTTCGAGCTACTAGGACTAGCCAGAAAAATCATCCAGCACACCAAAACCCAGGGTAGCGAAACGGTCACGGTACAACTACAAAAATTACCAATTGGCTCACACAATACCCTGATTGACGCGCTACTTTCTGCGCAATATGCAGCGAACTGGCCTATAACATCTTTTAAAAGCGGCAAAAATGACAAAAAACCGTCTAAAAGACTGCATGTCTATGGACTCAAAAAGAGCGTCGATGTACGCCAAAGTGCAGCCACTTCGGAAGGGACCAATATTGCCCGCAACTTAACTCAGCTACCCCCAAACGTTTTAACACCAGGCGAATACCGCAAACGTATTCGAAAACTGGCCACACAATTTGGTTGGCAACATAAGTTTTACAGCAAAACCCAACTTGAACAGAAAAAAGCCGGCGCCTTTGTCGCCGTTCTTGAAGCTAGCGAAAAATCTACTGGTGGCTTGGTGCACCTGCGCTACCAACCCACTCGCCGACCCAAAAAGACCTTAGCCCTAGTGGGCAAAGGGCTGTGCTATGACACAGGTGGAATTAATCTAAAACCCGCCAAGTTTATGTACGGCATGCACGAGGACATGGAAGGCAGTGCGGTAGCGCTAGGCACCTTAATCGCTTTGAGCCGTATGAAGGTGGGTTACGCGATTGATTGTTATCTGGCTCTCGCCGTCAACGATATCGGCCCTAAAGGTTTTCGACCCAACGATGTCATTACTGCCAGCAACGGCACCACGATTGAAATTGTTCATACTGATGCGGAAGGCCGTATGGTCTTAGCCGACACCTTAGCTATTGCTAGCAAGGCCAAACCAGATTTGATTATGGACTATGCGACCCTAACCGGTTCTTGTGTTGCCGCCCTAGGCACCACCTATTCCGGTGTCTTTACTAATCGTGATGAATACCATCACGACATTATTGCTGCAGGACGCAGCTCAGGGGAACGCGTTTGGCCGTTTCCACAAGATAAAGACTATGACGGCGCGTTGAACAGCAAAATCGCAGATATTAAACAGTGCACGATTGGTGGCGGACCTGATCATATCTTGGCGGCGCGATTCTTAAGTCGCTTTGTTGAAAAAGATGTACCGTGGATTCACATTGACCTATCGGCAGGCAACAACAAAGGTGGCTTAGCCCATATACCTACCGAAACAACGGGTTTTGGTGTGCGCTTTAGCGTTGACTTACTACAAAGCAAAACATTCAATAACTAAACTCATCAACCCAATTAAAACGATAGCGAAAATCAACCTCAAAACGAAATGGCGCATCACCCTCTCGGGCCCGAAAACGAAAATCCACAGGCCCTAGAGCGTTTTTCTTGCCAAATATAAATTGGAAATTTTCACCATTACCGAGAAAACCTCAATCGGGCAGCCGCTCGCTGCCCTCTTCTCCTCTAAATTCTCGTCTATCAGTAATACCGAATTGAACAATCCATTCTTTGATTTTTTTATCTATTCTTACAAGACAACCTTGCAAGTTGGATTCAACAAACAGCACGTCAACATTTAAATGATCAATAAAGCCTGAATAATTGTCGACTGGAAAAATATTACTTGTCCTAAAATAAACACTGCCATCAAAAACACTTAAATCGGCAACTGTCTTAATTTTGTTCTGATATTTCTTGGTGAGATGAAATTGAGCATAGTTATAATCGCCATGATTTCGGGAAAACAAATCAGGCTCTTCTAACCCATCAGGATCAATGCCGCCAGCAGTAACAAAAAAACCCAGGAAACTCCAGTAGCTTCAGCTTTAGCTATAAAGGCAAACTTGTCTTAGAATATACTTACACCAATGATTAGTGCGACAAATAATTGTCGCGCAATCAGGTAATTATGCTCACAAAACGTATAGGATCTGCTAGTAGAGATAAAAAATCGATAGAAAAACCGTATTTCTCAGCCCTTTTGGCTAAAACTGAGAAGCATGGACCTGGTTTTCTCGCAAACAATATCGGCATGAATGTTGATAGAAGATTTTTAGAGAAGGATCGGTCATAGCTGAGCACAGCATTAACTGTGAATGTGCCTAGCTAATTACAAGCATCTACAGCAATAGACCAAATACGGGGAGAGACTATGATGAAGAATTTCTATACCTTCGCCTTGGGCGCACTGCTTGGGCTTTTTTCTATTTCAACTTTTGCCAACCACCACACCGTACGCGTTGGCGGTACCGGCGGCTCAGTTGCCATGATGAAGATTATGGCAACTGCTTATCAAGAAACCAATCCGGACAGGCGTATCATTGTTGTTTCTGGCCTAGGTAGCAATGGTGGGATGCGAGCCTTGGCCAGTAAAAAAATTGATATGGCTATAGTCGCCCTGCCTCTGAATAAAGAAGCTCAGGCTATCAACGCTGTTCGTGACGAATACGCCCGAACCCCCTATATGATTACGGTTAATCCTTCCACCACCTTGGCCGATATCAATACACAAGAACTAGCCGACATACTTACTGGAAAAATAAAAAATTGGGATGACGGCCAAGTCATGCGCGTAGTTATGCGCCCCTTTGGTGACTCAGACACTAAGTTCATGCGTAGCATAGACCCTACCGTTGATGAGGCGGTTAAGACAGCGCTAAAGCGAGAAGGCATTATCGTGGCCCCAACCGATCAAGACGCGGCAGATTCTATTATGAATACGCCTGGCGCTATTGGCATTACAACCTTGGCACAGAACAATGCAGAAAAACGCGGCTTAATTCCGTCGAAACTAAATGGCATCGAACCTAGCGTGGAAAACTTGGAATCAGGTGATTACCGTTATTACAAATCATTGTCCATGGTGACCTGGCCGCAGCCCAGTGAAGCCGTTAGCCATTTCGCCAAATTTATTCGCTCTGACATAGGAACAAGCTTGTTGCAAGAATACGGACATATGATTCTTCCTAAGCAGTAAACTCTGGCTAAACCGCTCAATACTATGTCCTCTCGACGAAACCTGACGAAGATCACATCAAGGCTAACTATTGCCTTAGCATCGTTGGTTGCCCTTGCGACACCTGTGAGCTACTTTGGGTTGAGCTATCAACACCATAGCGCCCGTATGCAAACTGAGGCTGGTTTTTATGCTGCAAGTGTCTCCCGCTTAATTAATGCCGAACCTGATTGGTGGGAGTTTCAAGACCAACGTCTAGCCGTACTGATAGAACGTATCGATGATCAGCAACATATAGAACGACGAACAATTTGCGATGCGCAAGGACAAGTAATCATCCACAGTAGCAACCGAGCGCCTGATGGCCCCTTCATGAAACGATCTGCGGATTTGTTGGATTCCGGAAACCATGTTGGAAAGCTAGTTATTACGCGCTCGCTCAAACCGCTCTTAGCAAACACTCTCTTAGCGGCACTGGCCGGAACACTTATCGGTGGAATGATATATTTTGTATTAACCACTTTTCCGCTTCGCGCTTTAAAACAAACACTACTAACGCTGGATAATGAGCGAGAACGCGCACAGATTACTCTGCACTCTATAGGTGACGCGGTCATTACGACCAACCTCGAAGGACGCATTGATTACATGAACCCAACCGCCGAAGTCCTTACTGGCTCTAACGTTAGTACGACTAGCGACTTAATAGCTGATGAAATATTACGTTTTAAAGAGATCGGCCAAGATAATGAAGCCGTAAACCCGGTTAGTGCCGTATTAAAGAGCAAAGGCTCCTACGCACCCAATGGTCGAGCCACTATGCAGATAAGCGATGATCAAGATATTTCTGTCGAATATATTGCTGAACCCATTCGCAATCGCTTCGGCAAAACCCGCGGTGTGGTATTGACCTTCCGTGACGTTACTAAAACAGAACGGCTAGAACAAAAACTTAGCTTTCAAGCCACACACGATGAGTT
>CAYUVE010000079.1:0-9411 GCA_964447985.1 uncultured Thiotrichales bacterium | reverse complement strand
ACAGTCGCTGATGGCGTCATTGTAAAGTCTTCAACACATGATGCAGCTGGACCAGGAAAGCTAAAATTAGGAGTATCACCAGGTAAAGTTGGTAATGTTGATGGTGGTGGTATTGATGGTGGTGTTGATGGTGGTGGTGTGTTTGAACCTTGGTCAGGTTGGTTAACCTGGCCAAGCACTGAACCACCGCCACCGCCACCGCACGCAGTTAGCGCGGCAGCTGTAGCTATAGCCAATAGAGCCTTGTTAATTTTCATCATATCCCCCTTAGAATTGGGTAAGTTACCGGAAATGCAAATTCGAGAAATAATTCTTCTACCAGGAGCCACTGATAGCTAAACTAATAGGCTCGCATTATCGATATTTTTTGTGACAATAATGTTTCAACCTTATGAAAATAAAGTGAAATATTTAAGCAGGATAGATCTAAGTATTTGATTTATATAAAATTATTATAAGTTGACATTCTCAACGATTAATATCACAGACACAAAAAAAACCCAAGCCTATTTCTAAGCTCGGGTCAATTTTTAAGGGTTTCTAATTTTTGTTAGAAAAATATCAAAACTTTTACAGCACCAAAAACACTAACCTGCCAATTCTTCAATATTCTCTTGTGCTTCCTGACTGCGCTCAAACTCAGGCAAATCTTGTTGACCTATCTCTGCACGACGAATCTCTGAGTCTAAAAATGCTAACCAAGTTTTAGCTGTTTTTCTATCGTTCTTAGCTTCAGATTTTGCCACTGCAGAAAATGCTTTACGTGCACCATTGAGCTCTTTCATATTGAACAAGGCTGTACCCAGCATAATCTGAGCTGTATTTGGTTTTTTAACACCACCTTTTTCTAAGCCTAGCTGAATAGCTTGAGCAGCTTCCGGCCATTGCTCTAAATTCAAGTGTGATTGTGCTAAGCGGATATACAACTCACCGTCACCACTTTTTTCAGCAGCTAACTGCATTGGAGGAATGGCTTTTTCGTCTTCACGCGCTTGGTACCAAGCTTGTGATAATAAACGCAAATGGCGTTCCGTTGACTCAACACGATTAGCATCCATTTCCTTTTGTAATAAGGAAGCAGCTTTATAGGGCAAATTATGTAACAAATATAGGTTTGCTAAATTGACCGCGTGCTTTTCGCCATTTATAAAACCTTTCTCAAACAGCACTTCCATCAAAGAAAGCTGTTTCTTGGTATCACCTAACTCACTGTAAATAGCAGCAAGCGTATAAAGATAATCGTCTTTGGGATAATGCTGAATAATTTCTTTCAGCACAGCGATCATATTCTTATAATCTTTTTTCTCGTAATAAATTGCTCTGATCAGAAGAAGCCAATTTTCCTTTGGTACATTACCCTTTGCTTTTTCGTCAGCAACTACCTTCTTCATCGGTGCTAAGGCTTTATCGTATTCTTTCAGTTGGAAGTAACCCTGCCCCTGGAGCAGATACAAGCTGCTATCTGGGTTTTCTAATTTTGCAATCAGACGATTTACTGCTTTTATTGCTGGCTTATACTCCTCACGAATAAAATGCAGCTGTGCAACAGTCTTTAAGGTACTTTGCACCACCGCCTCGGCAAGATTTTCGTATTTCAGAACCTCATAGTAGGACTCAATCGCTTTTTTGTAATCTTCTTTTAAGTAATACGCATAAGCTTGGAGATTCCATGACTGACTATTTTCATACTCGGTCAACTTTAACTTTTTGCGTAGATCCTCCATCATATCGATAGCTTGATCAAACGCCTTAGCATCCAATACGTTCTCTGCCTGCTTAAGCTTTTTGTAAACAGGTTGACTTAAGGTTTCCGTCACTTTGGCAGCGCTTGCCATCCCCGTTTGTGCGACGACAAACAGACCCAAAGCAAAAACCATGAATAATCGTAATGTGTTACTAGTCATCATCTTAATCCCCGAATATTCGAGCTAAACGATACTACTTTTCCAATTTATAGGTAAATTTATTCCGCACCCCAGGCACAGCGGTGGCTTTGCCATCACGCACCCTAGGCCGGTATTTGAATTTTTTTGCCGCCTCGATCGAAGCGCTATGAAACATCTTGCTGGTACATTGATCTTCCAAAACAACAATATCTTGGGTTGCACCTGTTTCAGTAACAGTATACTGAACTGTACAAAAACCTTCCACTCCACGACGTAAGGCGCGTTGTGGATAAATTGGGGATACTTTAGCCAACGGCAGAAACTCGCCCTCGCCTACACCAAGAGAAAACCCTCCACTAGACAAGCTAACCTCTGTTTCTACCGGGGCTGCACTCACAGCAATTTTATCTACCGTTGGATTAATGTCGTCCAACTTGGGTTGAGGTGGCTGAGGTGGTGGTTTATCCGGTGGCGGTGGTTTATCTGGCTTATTCTTTTTACGCTGAATCGTTTCGCTGCGCTCAACACGCACAAAGTCCAATGCTAAACGATCGCGATCATCGGCTATCGACCGATCACCCGTTGCGACCAAAGCTTGCATCGCCCAAACCAAGAAGAATGTGATTCCCGCAGCAAGCGCCAAGCCGAGTACGACTCTGACAAATGCCTTGGGTAAATTCGAGCTTCCTAGCGTATCGATAGTTTGAGCTGCCACGAACCCTTACCTACATGTAAATTCTATCTTAGCCTTTCGGCTGTGCGGCGATAGCAATATTATCCACACCAGCTTCTTTTGCAGCGTCCCAAACTTTAACAAATATATCCATTTTTGATTCTTTGTCAGCTTGGATCACAACTGATCCTTGTGGATTTTCGGCGTGCAGCCTTTCCACAACAGGACGCACACGGCGCACATCGACATTTCTACGATCGATATAAATCTGGTTATTTGCGTTGATAGCGATCAAAATATTGGCTTTTTCTTGTTTAACCGCTGTCGCCGCATCAGGCTTATTAACATCAATCCCTGATTCTTTAACAAACGTCGCGGTAACAATAAAAAAGATCAACATAATAAATACCACGTCCAACATAGGCGTGATATCAATTGCTGATTCTTCTTCTGCTTCCGAAAAGCGTGAACCAATGCGTCGCATAATCTTTACCTTTTAGCCCGTAATACAAAGAATCACTGCTAGTGATCCATCGTCATATGTTCACCCAAAAGCAAACGTTCTCGCTTTGCCTTTGATTGCAAAAATGTACTGATAGCAATACCGGATAAAGCCGCCACCATTCCGGCCATGGTTGGAATAGTCGCCTTTGACACACCCGCTGCCATAGCACGAGCGTTACCTGAACCCGACAAGGCCATTACTTCAAACACTTCGATCATGCCCCAAACTGTACCTATGAGACCAAACAACGGACATAGCGCAACACAGGTAATCAAAATGTTTAAATTCTTTTCTAAGCCCTGCGAAACGACAGAAATTAACCTCTCTCTTACTCTGTGTGCATACCAGGACTTACGTTCGTCGCGCGCCTCCCAGAGTGCCAAGGCTGTTTTTACTTTCTTCCTATGAGTACTATATAAGTAAAACAAACGCTCAAATATAAGCAGCCACATCACCAACAACAAAACGGCGATAGCAACTAATACCTCGCCACCTAGCTCAAAAAAATCCCGAACCGCAACATACTCAGCATAATGACCAAACAGTTGCTCTAAATAAGAAGACATTTTGCTAGTCTATTTAGGCAGCCGCACGTTTTTCAGCATGCTCAGCAACCATACCCATGGCTTGTTCTTCCAACACTTGGCCTAAGCGCTTGGCTCTACCACTAGTCAAAGAGAACAATAATACTGCCGGTATAGCTACAACTAAGCCAAGCACAGTCGTCACAAGGGCTTGTGAAATACCGCCCGCCATAACCTGTGGATCACCTGTGCCAAACAAGGTAATCGCTTGGAAAGTATTGATCATACCGGTCACAGTACCTAACAGACCTAACAACGGTGCAGCAACAGCAATAATCTTAATAAACACAAGGAAACGGCTAAACTTAGGCGTTTCCTTTAGCACCGCCTCGCCTAAGCGAAGCTCCATTGTCTCAAGGTCGGCCTCAGGATTATTGTGGTAAACATTTAATACTCTACCTAAGGCATTACCTTTACCGGGTTTATCAAGCTTACGTGCCTGAGCGCTCATAGCCACACTCGAGAAGAACAGAGTTAACAACTTCCACACTGCCACTAACACAGCAAATGCACCGAGACCTAAAATGATATAACCGATGATACCGCCTTGATCGATACGCTCTTCCAAAGTCGCCTTACGCACCAAACGTGAAAGAATCTGTCCGCGTGATACATCTAAACCAAATGGAGAAATACCCGAAGTGGAATTTTCAACGCCTTCAATCGTCGCGACGAAGCGTGCTTGTGGCGCTCTCGCTAACTCGGACAAACTACCCGTTTCCGGATTAAAGGTTAGATAATTACCATTAGACACAGCATTAAACAAACCAATACGAGTAATCGTTTGATCTTGCTCTTGGCCTGCAGCAGTAATCACTTTTCCTTCAAACTGCGCGACCTTACCCGACTCTACCATCTCTCTTTGCAACTCAAACCAGAACTGTTCAATTTCATCAATTGAAACAAGTTTGCTAGTCGTGCCTAGTTTTTGTGCTAGTTCAGTGGCAAATGCCGGGCGCTCAGGAAATTGAACATGTGTCAGTGAGCTTTCAAACTGACCACTGGCTTCGCCTGCAGCAGCTTGCAAGACACCAAACAACTCCTTCAAACCACCGAGCCTATCTTCAAGTGCTTTTTCCGCTTCAGCAATCTTTTTATCGTTATCTTCAAAAGTCTGCTCTAGCAATTTAGAACGTTCTTCTTCAGCAACTCGAGAGGCAATCGTCTTATCGAGCAGCGCAGCTTGCTGAGACTTATTTTCTTTGAATTCAGCGATACGCTTTTTATTTTCCGCCGCATCTTGACCACGACCTTGCTTGACCTGATCAAGCAACTCTTTCATTGATACCGGTTCTGCGGCGAACGCAGCTTGACCAAAGACTGAGACTATCAATGTTGCAGCAACTAGGCCTACCATCAAAACATTACGCATTTTAGTTTACCCCTTGCGCAGCAGACACCGGCACAATCAATAAATCCGGGGCAGCTTCTTTACGTGCCAGTCGCAGGCCTTTGGCTACCTGGCTTTTATACACTGCGGAAGGAATGACATCCCAAGACTTGGTTTCATTATTCCACATGCCGGTTTCTTCACCGTCAGCGGTTTGATACAGGTAAGACACACGACCGATACGCAGATACTGGACTTCTCTTACGCTGTCACCGACTTCCAACTTGGCATTTTTCGCTTCAATAGTCCGACCGTATTCAATTTCAATTTCATAGGCTTCAAGCACTTTACGGAATTTTTCTGCTACGGACACATCAGGGCGCTCCAACGTATCTCTCAAACCAGCAACTCGGTCGTTACGCTCTTCTAATAAAAACGGCACATCCAAAGAGATAAATTTCTCTAGTGAATCAATCATGCTGACCATCAGCGGGACAATTTGACGCTCTATAATCGCGACCTTGCCAATCGAGTCGCTGATATCATTGAGATAACTGTTTTGGTTATCGACTTGCTTTTGCTGCAAACCGTTATAAAGCTTTAATCCCTCGACCACCTTGATCTCGGTCTTATACTTGGACACGATATCTTGCGTATCACTAGAAAGCTTATCGATAGTGGCTTGTGCTGCCGCACCTGCGGTAGCGCGCTTCTCGCCCTCGTTAGCGACATCATCAATATCTACGGCTTGGGCATTAGTAATTCCAAGCAATGGTACAATCATGAAAATTGCAGCCAAGTTTAACGGTTTCATTTTTTCACCATCGTTATATACATTTAATTTCCACGTATATTTACCAAAGTTTGCATTTATGCAAAACCCAGATACGCGGACTTATTACAACTTATAATCAATACCAAACTGTAGAGTGGTGCCAACATCAAATTCTGTCGCTGTTCTACCAGACTGCGTCCTTTCAACAGAATCGTTAAGAATGTTTGTCGCCTTAAATTTGAAATCTAAGCGCTCATTTACAGCAATCTTATAATTGAAGTCCAGCTGCAAAAAAGGCTCAAGCAATATGTCTTCTTGAGCTCCGGAGCCCACTTCAGATATTCGGTCTCCCGAGACATTAAATAACAGTGTTGCCTCTTGATTGTATTTGAAATCATTAAATCCGACAACCGCGTTCAGAATCCAATCGGATTGCCCTTGCAAGCGGCGATCATCGCCTATTTGAATGATTTGCCCGTTAACTACCTCAGCTCGGCCTTCACGTAGGGCTGAATCCCCGTCCAAACTCACGGCCGACTCTATTAAAGACAAATTTCCAAACACGAACCAAGAGTAGCGATCATTTTCGAAAAATGTTTTTTGCACGTCAACTTCCAGCCCATACACCTCCGCACTTGGAACGTTTCGATACGTTCTAAGGTTCTGAAGGGCTGCAGACCCAGGGTCAACAACCTGCTCGATCGGGTTCTCTATATCCTTATAAAAGAGTGCAACAGAGACACTGTCCTCATCGTTAAAATAGTGCTCATAACGAATATCGAAATTATCAATTGTCGAGGTTTGTAGCTCAGGGTTACCCTGCACTGGAAAGTTAAATGTTGGATCTAAAAAGATAGTAGTGGTTAACTCCGTGAATTCAGGACGCGACACTGTTTGACCAAACCCAAACTTGACCTGGTTTTTGTCATCTGGCGACCATGTCAAGGCAAGAGCAGGCAAAGTTTCTCGCTCATCAACACCTGTCACAATTGGAGGATCATCAAAATTATCCGAATTAGGATCAGCCGTAACAACTTCCTGATCAGAATCTTCCACTCTTGCACCATAAAGCAGACTAATTTCTTCAGTTAGTTCTGACTCACCTTGGAAATAAATCGATGCAATGGTCCAATCGCCGGTAGAAACATCAGATGGCGTAGTTAGATTTTGCAATGTAATTGCGCCTGGACCAATATTGTCAGGTGTCAGCACCGACTCAACATCGTTACTACCGTTGATAATCGGATTAGCAGGAGTATCGATAAAATTAAATCGCGCAAAAGTAGATTCTCTATCACGACTTAACCAGTCTGCTCCCGTTTTCAAGGTAGTAATCAGCCCGTTTTTGGTTTCAATAGGAAACTCAAAATCAAGACCGAGATTAATTGCATCTTCATCCAAATCGCCAAACGATCTCTCTATAGAGTTGGTAAATATGGTTAACGCATCAACCCCATTTTGAGCAAAATCATCCGGGTCTTGTGAAAATAGCGTAAATTCTCGTCTATCTGGTTCCTCTCGACTCGTATTCGAAAAAGACGCTCGCCATTCTAACTTGCTGGCATCATCACCAAATGGAAAGTGTGTACCCTCAAACTGCTGGGTAATCAGTTGACGCTCAACAAACTGCAACAATGTATCAAATTCAGTAAATTCGTTGTCGTCAGTTACGGGAGTCAATGTCTCGCGGACAGTATCTTCTGTTTCTCGACTAATCAGTGTTTTAGCTAGCAGCTCAGTACCGTTGTCGTATTCCAACCCTCCAGCAAAGTAGTAAGAAAACCCAGTTTCTACAGTGGAGCGCTCGAATGCTTGCGCCGAAAATAGCGCTTCATTTCCAGGCAATATAGTCGCTGCAAACCCGTCTTCTTGAGTATTGGTTTTACTTGAAAAATCAAGATCAACATAATAACCCCACGCCCAGCCATCGCGCTCATAACGATTACCATTATTGTATCCGAGCGAAATTTCGGGGCGCGCTGTTTCACGCTGTACAGCAAACGTATTTTCAAATGACTCACCTGCCGCCTCTACTAACGCGGGGTCTAAAGAATTAGCAGCTAGCCCTGTGTTTTGAGTTCCGTCACTACCGAATATCGCACTTACTGCGCCCGGCAAGTCACGCGTTCCATCGTCGACACCAAAGAAATCCCTGTTACCACCGTCATAAGTCTGAACGTCATCAAAAGTCACCTGGGTATTAACACCTAAACTCGCACTAAATTTGCTTGTGCGCTCATCGGGAATACCTCGCGTGCGAATATCGATGAAACCACCTGTGCTATCACCGCGCGACGCAGGAGTAAAACCCTTGTTTACAGAAATACTTTCAAGAACACCAGAAGGAAACAAATCAAGCGGCGCATCGCGACGTAATGGATCGGTACTTGGCGTAACAATACCGTTCAATGTGCTTGATACATATCGTCCGCTCAAGCCACGGACGATAGCGAATTGACCACGGTCAGTCGTCACACCCGATACACGCTGCAAGCTCGCCGCCGCATCTGAATCACCAAAACGCGCGATTTGCTCAGCACTTAAGGCATCAATAACCGTCACTGAAAAGCGTTCTGTTTGTGCAATATCATTAGGCTGGTATTGACCAACAGTAACCACTTCTTCTAATAAGTCGTCATCTGCACCTTCTGGGCTGAAGGTAAGATTAATTTGGCTGGTCACACCTGAAATAACATAAACATTAGAAACTGTACGTGAACCGTGGTCTGGATGCTCAACTGTAAAATCGTAAACGCCACGCGCTAGCTGCACGGCGTAACTGCCGAATTCGTCGGTGACGATGACCACATTTGACCCAGAAACAGCGACATTTGCGCCTTCTAAGCCTTGTGGAGCACTATCCTCTAACGTAGAAACTTCGCCTAAGATTAAGCCAACTGGCGGTGATTCTTCTGCGCCGGGTGTATATACAGAGACTTGCGTTTCTGGCACACCATCAATTAGCTCAATAATAATTTCAGCGTTATTACCCTCAGCAAGTGTAAAACTTGTTGAGCCCGCATCTTCACCGAACTCTAAAAACTGGACGTCATAACTACCTGCTGGCAAATCAAAAAATGCCACGCCTGATTTATTGATCGCTTTCTGATCCCCGTTAATGGAGAAGGCAAATTCTGTGTTAGCAGGCTCACCATTTTCGCTGACGTAGAATAAAACGTCTCCTGCATGAACAGAAAAAGTGAAAAGACAAAGAATAGGCCCAGTAAATAAGCGCAACAAAGACATATCGATTAGACTCTTTTATATTGGAAGGAGTAGCGCGGGGATCTTATCGTCGAGTTGTTACAAGGCCGTTACAATAATGTTACAGCAGCATTTCAATATTTGACCGGCGTAGTTTGATGCTACTAATATATTGATTAATAAAGGAAATTTATTTTGACACAAATATTACGTATGAATATAGGTGGCAAATAGAAAAGCTCTACACATACTTTATCGAGCTAAGCTTTAGTACTCGAACGTCGCTTGCGCCGCTGCTTTTGTTTGCGAATTTTATCTAGTGCTTTTTGCCGAGATGAGGCCTTACCAAAACGCTTGTTTTCAAGTTGGTCACAAAGTTCGCGGCGCGCAAAAAACCGGTTGGCACTTTGCGAACGAGAACGCTGACATTTAATTTCTATCCCACTGGGTTGGT
>CAYUVE010000078.1:0-9447 GCA_964447985.1 uncultured Thiotrichales bacterium | reverse complement strand
TTAAAATCCCTCGGTGGTAACACCGTGCCGGTTCGAGTCCGGCCCCGGGCACCATTGACCCCTTCCAGGGGTATCCGCAGAAGTCCAATAAAATCCATAGTTTTAATAAAAACAAAAAGTTATTGGCATATCTTAAACCAATAATGTTCAACAAAGTGCGTTGACAGCCGTAAAAATAGGCGGTATTTTTGACGGTATCTAGCAATTCAATTTAGGAAAAGTACCGTCACATGGCTTTGGTGAACAGTCAAATCAAGCAGGCAAAACCCCATTCAAAAGACTACAAAATGGCGGATGGCGGCGGTATGTATCTGTTGGTCAAGAAAAGCGGCCATAAATACTGGCGCTTCGATTATCGGTTTCGGGGGAAACGTAAAACACTCGCCTTGGGTGTCTATCCCAAAGTCAGCCTAAAAGACGCCCGCGAGAAACTTCGACTCGCCAAGATCAATCTGGATAAAGACCAAGACCCCAGCATGGTTCGCCAGGAAGAAAAACGCGCCATGTTGACGACTAACTTTGAACAAGTCGCACAGCAATGGTGGGAGCATAATAAAGATGCATGGTCGCATGACCACGCTGCCAGGGTTTTCAAGCGCCTAAAGGACAATGCCTTTAATGATTTGGGGCATCTCACCATCGATGAAATCACGCCCAAGCAAGTCATCGCCACCATTCGCAAAATCGAAGCACGTGGTGCGTTAGATGTCGCTAACCGCGTGAAACAGGCAATCAACGCAACCTGTCGTTTCGCTGTGCAACAGGGCATTGCGACCACCAATCCCGCCGGCGATCTGGACGGTATCGTTAAACAACGCAAAGTTCAGCACCGCGCCTCGCTGCCCCGCGAAGAATTGCCACAGTTTTTAAAAGACTTGGAAGCCTACAATAACCGTGGTCGTGTACTGACTCAATACGCTATTCAGTTATTACTATTAACCTTTGTGCGTTCAGGCGAACTGCGCGGTGCTCGCTGGAGTGAGTTTGACCTCAAGGACAAAGTGTGGCGCATTCCCGCAGCGCGCATGAAGATGGGCAGCGAACATTTAGTTCCTCTATCCCGACAAGCGATAGCGCTACTAGAGCAGTTGAAGCCTATTACCAGCAAATATGATTTTGTATTTCCATCAGAACGAAAACGCGACCAGATCATGTCCGACAACACCATGCGCTGTGCTATTTTCAAATTAGGTTATGACGGTACGCATAGAGGAAAAAGCAAAGCCGTTCCACATGGCTTTAGAGCAACCGCCTCCTCTATTCTCAATGAAACAGGTTTTAATCCTGACGCTATCGAACGGCAGTTAGCCCATCAAGAAAGAAACAACGTTAGAGCGGCCTATACGCACCATGCGCGTTACCTGGATGAGCGGCGTCAGATGATGCAGTGGTGGGCAGATTATCTTGATGAGATAAAAGCGTCTAACAAAGTCGTGCCGATATTTTCACAAACAGGCAGTAAATTTGGTGTTAGCGCTTAACTATAGCGAGGGCTTATTTTCTCTTCCGCCTTTGAAGTCTAATATTCTCACGGTATCACTGACTACACGAAACAAAACTCGATAATCACCAATCACTAATTGTCGAATGACATAGGTAAAATATTGACTTTCTGGTGCTTCAGAACAACGTTCAGGCATCAATTCAAGGGAAAAAATCTTATCAAAGATTCTTTCGTACCATTGCATGGCAGCTGCGGGTTTATCTAAAGCGATGAGAAGCGCTTGTTCTCTGATTTTCTCTATGACTGAATCGGGAAGATCAACATTATAAGTCTGCATCAGGATACTTAGCTTTTAATTCGCTTTTGAGTTCCTCGAAGACTTGTTGAGCCGGTTTGCCTTGTCCATTTTCGTGCTGCTCATTAGCCATAGCGATATTTTTTAAGCTTTGCAGCAATTCCTGATTTTGAGCCATTTTGTCATAAGATTCCGGGTCAACGATTACCACAGCGGCTTTGCCATTGACCGTGAGTATTTCTGGCTTTTTGGTTTCTTGTACCCGTTTAATATGTTCGCTGGTTTTTCGATTGAAATCTGAAACGGGGTAAATATCGTTTGTCGTATACATATTGCACTTAACCGTAAATTAACAGTATATTTACTGTTATATGTCATATTGACACATTAAGCAAGCCTTTTATAGCTGAATGTTTCAATATTCGGCCAGCAATGTTCTTAGGTGGTTAAATATTTTTTACACCGACTGCCGTGATTCAATCCACTGTACAACAGCACTTTCATACCAACCTACCGAACGAGCGCCAGTCAGCTGAACTTGCCTTGGAAAATTCCCCTTAGCCATTTCGACATAAATAGTCGAGCGCGATAACCCCGTCATCCGCTGAACCTCTTTTAGCCTCAAAATTCTGGTATTCAAACTTCATCTCCTTATTAGTGAATAGCTTCATGCTATTCACTAATAAGGAGACAGCAATAGAAAACCCTGCAGAGCTCGATAGAAAGTTTTACTTTCTGATCTGCACTTACCTCAATCTATACGTGCTTAACCGTATTTTGAAAATTGATGAATTAACGTTGTCTAATCGTTACAGTCAGGTTCGTTTACCGTTCTCGCCTCATCATGACCGTTCTGAACAGACGCTTGGTCTTTGAGAACAGACAGCTGACCGTTCAGAATGGTCAAGGCAATGTTAAGAACAGTGCGGTGCTTGAAGTTTTGGTTAGTGTTTATGACTGTCCAACCACCGCGGTGGATGGAGAAGCTATCGATTGATCGATAGCTAAACGTCATGGGACACCACTCCCACAAAAACCTGAATAGCGGCATAACCAACAGTGCCAATTCCCAGTGGGGTACGACCCTGCTTCGTTGTAACGCTTTAGACAGTTGCACTACTTGGTTTTTTCGATAGGCAATACTCCTATACTTAAGTAAGAAGACACTTATTGCTGTGGCAACAGTTATCTAAAAAAGCCCTTTCGGGCTAGCCCTGCTATTGAGTGTGCAATAGCCACACGTAGAGCTTGTATTATCAGTGAAGTGCTATAAAAGTACCCCCATAATGCTTTCGTACCGTCAGGAATATTTTTTAAAGTCAATGTTCATGGGGGTTAGCGATTAATTATGTCCCCGTCACTACATTTATTTGTAGTGACGGGGACAGATATTGACTGAAATTCCATTGAGTTCGCCCGTTGTAAATCTAAATTTCTCGGCTGATAATGCTCTAAGGATTCCATCCTGGCCGCAAGCATCTGTGTTTTTCATCGAGTCGGCTAGCGGCAAAAAATATACTTTTTACTGGTAGTTGAGTAAGTATATTTGCCTCATATCCAGACAGATATACAAACAACAGTTAGTTGACGATACAAAGTGGTTTTTCTAGATTTTATGAGTTATGAGCGCCTACATGTAGGAAAGTAGTCTATATATGTACAATATTGACTATATCTCAGGCAAAGTACCTACATATAGGCATGTAGCAAAATAAATTGTTATAAGTCACGGTTCCACACTTTGAATGGAGAACAAATAGTTGGCAAATGGACTCGGCATAATTGATGAAGAAGCTTTAAACATCTTCACTGATGGCTCATCTTTTCCTAAAAAACAAAGAGTAGCAGGAGTAGGAATCTGCCTCGTATGGGTAAATCAGGTGGGAGATGAGGAATGCGAGGAATACGCCCCGCCCGGCTGGCAAAATGCAACAATTGACGAAATGGAAATCGAGGCTTGTACAGTTGGCATGCAAGAGGCAAATAGATTTTTAACTGGAAGAGATGATTTCAAAAGAGTATTAATTTTTTCTGACTCAAGATATGTGGTAGACAACTTTTTCAAGGCTATGAATATTTGGCCTAATAAAAGATGGATTGGATCTAGTGGCTCACAAGTTGAAAACATTGAACTTTGGAAAAGGCTGAGGAAAGAAGTAAAAAAATGTCAATTAAACGTCGATATAGAATGGGTAAAGGCGCACAAAGGCCACAAATACAATAAAGCTGCTGATAGGCTGGCGAAGCAATCTGCAGAAATGCCGTTTAACGAACCTTTTTCTCGAGGAGAAACCACAAAAAAGTGGTCTGATAGAAACACCACACGAGGTTCAATTACAGTCTATGGGCAAGAGATAAAAATCAGAATAATTTCCAGAGAGTACAAGAAAAATAAAAACACCTTTGAATATCGGTATGAGGTTATCGATCCGAGTGATCGAGCATTTAAAGATTTAGATTTCGTTTTTTATGATGAATATTTGAGCAGAAACAAGTGTTTAAAAGTACTTTTTAACTCGGATCAAAAAAAACCCTTCATACTAGAAGTGATTGAGGAATTAGAATGTTCCGACTACAAACATTAGGACATTAAATGTGACTTATGACAATCGCATGTAGTCGGATGTATCAGAGCTGTGCCACAGATACGACGCGTTATGTTTAATTCGGGAGATTGCACTAAGTTTTTTCGAATTGCGGAGGTGATTACTGAATGAGTAATTCAAATGAAAGCGGTTGCTTAACTCTATTAATATTATTGATCGTCGGCGTCGTTGCCCTTGTATGGCACTTCGATTTTGCACCTATGTCTAATGAGAAAACTGTCTATATTAGAGTGTGTGGAGATAAAATAGAGAAGGGCTCAGGTTGTAAAAATTGGAAATACCTTGATCCCGTCACCTATACAGTAAATGTCGACTCCCAAGTTGTCGTAAAATCAACACAAGGTAAGCCTGAGATCGAAAGGCTATCAAATTGTGCCGTGAGGGATCGTAACAACTGGTCTTGCACAGATGTGGATGGAAATATAACTCTTGCGGATGGAGGTGTGTATTTTGGAGCTCAAGGTGTTGAAGATATAGAAGGTATCGAGCAAGTATCGAAGCTTATATATTTTAAAAATACAAAGTTTGATTAGAAATAAAACCAACTCAGGCAGCAGAGCGTTACGTGCAATATTATTTGAAGCAACGCCAATTTTTTTCAAAAGGAAGTCAATATGAAAAAAGCACTATTAATAATATTAATGTTTGCATCATTTTCCGTTTTTGCTGGGGAAAATTGGTTCGTAGTTGCCACTAGTACGCTTGGAAAAAGTACCGTTATAGAAGTGTACGGTTGGGATGACAATCAGACACCATGCAATTCAATTGCATCAGCCATGAATATGATGATTGAAAATGACTACAACCCTATTAGTAAAAGTTTTTCTTGTGTTTCTAAAACAGCTGCGGACAAATTAGATAGAAACAACCCTCTATCTATGAGAAAAGTTGAATAAATATTCTTAGTACATGTATCGTGCACATAACAAGTGACTATGGTCCAAAGTCAATAGATTAGGCTAATTTTTTCATTCCATTTTGTGCCGCTTTGGATCATGGAGTTTACTATGATAATAATATTTCGCGTACCGGCGCTTAAGTCAGGGATGGAAAAGAGCGTCGCCCCTTAGCTCAAGCGTTAAATGGCCTTAAAAATGATGAGTGAAAATAGTAAAAACTTTTTAATGTCTGAGTATAGAGCCCTTAGAGAAGAAATATTAGAATCGTTAGGAGAAATACCTAAAAATGAACGCCTGGCTCTTGTACTTTGTGCAGCATTTTGGGCTTGGCTAGTTTCAAATACCAATACTCATGGTTATATCTATGTTGCTGTTTGGGTTCCAGCAGCATTGACATACTTGCTCAGAAAAAGAGCTATTGCATTTGACAAAAAGTTTGAAGCTTTTAGGGTTTATCTGCTGAAGGTTGAGGAACAGTTTAATTTAGAAGGTCTCGGGTGGGAGCACTTTCTTGAAGATTATGGAAGTGATTGGTTTTCTGCCTCCGCTCGTCCATTTTGGAAAGTATTATTTTGGGGAAATATTGTGTTTGCTATTATTGCTGTCATTGCGTACGCGATTTAGCGTTAGGGCCCGTAATCTGGATTCGACAAATCAAGACCAATGGCCAGAAAGACACCTAAATCCCTGCCAACAGCTTCGGTGCTTACTCCGGAGAAAATGGCGGCCTCGATACCTCGACTACAGCGCCGAATAGAAGAGCTTCGAGGACTTGATCCACATGCACTTAATGACCGGGGTGATCCGAGGTTTCAAGCCATAGAAGACAAGATCGAAGACGTATTGGTTGAATTATTCGGTAGCGATACCGAGGAGCACCGCCGATTCTCAGTGGTTCCACTCGACAGGGCGCCCTTTAATTACGCATATGAGGTGCCGCTGCACCAGATTCAAGAGGGATATGTAAGAGGGATTAACGCGGCTGTTGGGAAACTCACCACGATCATCGAGATTTTCCAAGAGCGTATCGACGAAACCGTACTGGAACCCGCCGTCTCCTGTCGTGCTCCGGGCAGGAAAGTATTCATCGTTCATGGCCACGATGAGGCTGCCAAAGAGCAGGTTGCGCGTTTCCTTGACCAGATACAGTTAGAACCAATCATCCTTCATGAGCAACCTAATGAAGGAAGAACCATAATCGAGAAATTTGAACAAAATGCTGATGTTGATTTTGCGGTAGTGCTGCTGACACCCGATGACGTTGGACACGCTGTTGGTGGAGACCAGAAGCCTAATCCGCGGGCTCGACAGAATGTCATCTTCGAGCTTGGCTTTTTCGTGTCGAGTCTTACTCGATCGAAGGTCGTGGCGCTTTACAAAGGAGGAGTTGAGATCCCGTCAGACTATCATGGAGTGTTGTATACGAAAATGGATGATGCCCAAGGCTGGAAGCTTGATATTGCCCGTGAGATCAAGCGAGCTGGCATCGCTATAGACATGAATCTGGTCGTATGAGGGTGGACACACTAACATACAGCTACACGCGATGCAGTGCCTGTGCGTGTGAGCCGAAACGTTAATCTCTATTCATAGCTTACAAAAGGAGAATTTGCAATTTCTGAGGGTTTTCTAAGTTGCGTCATATTCGTCAAAGGGAGGTGAACAAAAAATTCCGTGCGGGTTCAATTCCCATTTTTTACCAGCAATTTTGGCGGTATTTTTGACGGTATATGCAGCAAAATTGAATCGGTTAATTACTTTAAAAATAATGTATTATCTGTCAACTAAAAACCGGCCCCGGCACCATTTCTTACCTATCAGCTATACCGAAGCTAAGAATTACTCATTACCCTGTTCTGAAGCGCCTTTATGTCTCATTAGCATTGGCCAAGCGGCGTTTATATAGAGCACCATAGACCATAGGGTCAGGATTGCTGCGACATAGAACAAGACGTAGCCGACGATAAAACTGTCTATTCCCATGACAGGCTGCTTATAGAGAAGTAATAAGATTGCGATCATCTGAGCGGTGGTTTTAACTTTCCCAACCATTGAAACGGCCACCGACGCCCGCTCACCTAGCTCAGCCATCCATTCTCGTAAAGCCGACACAGCTATTTCCCGGCAGATTATAACCGCGGCGGGAATAGCAAAATATAAGGTTGGGTGCGCTTGGGTTAACAATACCAATGCTACGGCAACCATTAATTTATCCGCCACGGGGTCTAAAAATGCACCTAATGCTGAGGCTTGATTCAGCTTTCTAGCTAAATAGCCGTCCAACCAATCTGTGATCGCAGCAAGCGCAAAAATGACCGCACTGGCTACCGAACTCCATTCATAAGGCAAATAAAATACGACGACAAATACGGGTATTAGAAAAATTCGCAGTAAGGTTAGTCGAGTCGGTAAGGTCATATTGTTATAAATTATCTGGATGAAAGCGGCTATAAATACGCTGAGCTAAATCTCGGCTAATACCCGGTACAGAGCTTAGATCTTCTATACCAGCTCGTTCAATACCTTGCAAACCACCAAAGTGTTGTAAGAGCGTGCGACGACGCTTTGGGCCTACCCCTTCTACACCCTCTAATGGAGAGCGGCTTCTTGCTTTTGCACGGCGAGCGCGGTGTCCTGTAATGGCAAAGCGATGAGCCTCGTCTCTAATTTGCTGAACAAGATGCGAGGCGGGAGAATCTGATGGTAATTCGATAGCGACATCCTTGCTCCCCACAAAAAGCGTTTCGGCACCTGCTTTACGCTCTGGCCCTTTCGCCACCCCAATCAGTGTTAACTGATCAATCTGCAATTCTTCTAAAACCTTTTTCGCTTCGTGTAACTGCCCTTTTCCGCCATCGATAAACAAGATGTCAGGGATTTTATTCTCTCCTGTTTGTTCTGCACCTTGCTTAAGTTTCTTATAGCGCCGCTGAATCGCCTGATTCATCGCGGCATAGTCATCACCGCCCGTGATCCCTTCTATATTAAAACGACGATAATCTGATTTACGCGGGCCTTCTTGATCAAAGACGACACACGAAGCAACGGTTGCTTCACCCATGGTATGGCTGATATCGAAGCATTCCATTCTCTGAGGTGGGTCATCGAGTTGAAACACTTCTTTTAATGCTTCAAAGCGCTGTCGCATTTCGCCACTACTGCTAAGTCGACGATTTAACGCTTGTTCAATATTAACGTTTGCCATGTCGAGTAAGCTTTTACGCTCTCCTCGAACGTTTGTTGCGAGATGAACTTTATGCCCGGCATGCTCGCTAAACGCTTCTGCCAGCAATTGCTTATCGTCAATATCGTGACCAAGAATTAATTCTGATGGAATGGCTCGACCTAAGTAATACTGAGGTAAAAAGGCACTCAATACATCTGATGCGAGGGCATCAGCTGGCGCCTTTGGAAAAAACGTTTTATCACCCAAATGGCGGCCATCACGAAAGAAGATAATCTGCACACAGGCAATACCGTTCTTGAGTGCGCTACTGACGACATCGACATTACGTTGGTTAATATCAACATGTTGACGCTCTTGTATATGACGTAAGCTGGTGATTTGATCTCGATAACGTGCAGCACTTTCATAGTCGAGCCGATGTGATGCCTGCTCCATACGCATTGCCAACTGTTCAGTCACCTGCTGGCTTTTGCCTTCTAAGAACATAGTGGTGTGTTTCACTGCTTGGCTATATTCATTTTTAGAGATGTAATCAACACACGGCGCGGTGCAACGTTTGATCTGATACTGTAAACACGGCCGAGAACGGTTACTAAAAAAACTGTCGTCACACTGTCTGACCTGAAAAACTTTTTGTAGTAGGTTGAGCGTTTCACGCACCGCACCTGCGCCAGGGTAAGGACCAAAATAGCGCCCCTCTTTATTGCGTCCTCCTCGATGAAAGGTTAAACGCGGATAAGGATGCTTTGTCGAAACAAATATATAGGGATAACTTTTGTCATCCCGAAAGAGCACGTTGTAACGTGGTCGAAATTCTTTGATGAGATTATTTTCGAGAATTAATGCTTCATTTTCGGTATGGGTGACGGTTACTTCCATATTTACGGTTTGGCTAATCAATGCGCGTGTTTTAGGCGCCACAGATCGATTAAAATAGCTGGCAACGCGCTTTTTTAAATCACGTGCCTTACCGACATAAAGCACTTTTCCCTGTGCATCCAACATTCTGTACACGC
>CAYUVE010000077.1:0-9496 GCA_964447985.1 uncultured Thiotrichales bacterium | reverse complement strand
CCAGCGTTTTTAAATGCCGCGATACAACGGAGGCATCGACACTACAACAATCACACAGACACATGGCATTCTGAGGCGCTTGGCATTCACAGAGCTTATAAACCAAAGACAGTCTGTTAAATTCACCCAACGCCTTGAGAAAGTCTGCGGTCTCTTGAATCTCGTTTTGGGACATTGGGGTATACTTGCATATTTGTGCAAATATGTCAAGCTTGATCATCATTTTTTGGTTTTTGTTGTTCTTATCTTCGACCTTTTATACGCTATGGATACACCGTTTCTGTTAGCACTTACACTTAATTAGAACCAGAGAGAACGCCATGGCTAGCATACTTCATCGAGTTGGTATCAAAGCTTCCCCCGAGAGCGTCTACGAGATGCTCACCACCGATGAAGGATTGATGAAATGGTGGACTAACGACGTATCTGGAGCAGGTGAGGTCGGGTCAATTATAGCGTTGCGTTTTAACGGCGGCGGTCCCGATTTCGCTGTAAGCAAACTCATCAAAAATAAAATAGTGCGCTGGGAGCATTCAGGCACGATGCCCGAAGCGTGGATAGGGACCGAAGTTTCTTTTCTTTTAGAAGAAGACCAGAATCAAACTTTTGTTAACTTCGCCCACTCTAACTGGAAAGAAGCCACTGACTTTATGGCACACTGTAGTACCAAGTGGGGAGTGTTTATGCTGAGCCTAAAAGATGCACTTGAAACCGGCGAAGGCAGGCCGTTTCCAAATGATATACATATTGATCATTCATAACTCTATCGAGAAATAATATATGTATAGAAAAAAACTTTTTATTTTCGGTTTGTGTACCGGGATTATTATATTGGTAGCGCTAGCATGCGCCTCAATCTCCGCTCATCTTACAAGGGCTAACCTAAAACAAAGCAGCATTGCTCAATCTCTTCTAGTAGAACATCAGCATTTATCGAGTATTTCTTTTCGACTATTCAAACAATTTACAGACGAATATAACTTCGGGCCAGGTGCTAACCAAGCTGATATTCGAAATAAGAAAGCCCTAATTCTACAGTCTTTTAAGAAAATTCGAGCTCTAGAGTTGTCTCAGCGAGATGCGTTGGGCATTGAGGCTACACAAGGCACCGTGGAAGACACGGATGCGCTTGAGAATATCATTGACGAAATCCTGTCGGAATTTCAGATCGTGTTAAATCGAAGTGATATTAATGTCGAAGAACGCCGTCAGCGACTGCGAACAATCCTTGAAGTGAGCATTGACCATATATTTAGAGAAGCCATTGATTCAGCCGTAAACAGACAAAGTAAAGTTGTCGCGGCACTGAATGCCAGAATCGATACGCTAAACAGCGTGATGTTTTGGTTTACCATTAGCTTAGGCGCCTTGTCACTGACATTTGTTGTCTATGGTTGTTTCTGGTTATTTGGGCAGCTTTATAAACCATTGATGCTAATTCAAAACGCTACCAACAGTATCGCAAGCGGCAATTACAATCAGCCTATTACTGAAAAATTGGACGGCGAATTTGAAGCCCTGGTTGCTTCAATCAATGGACTTAGCCAACGCTTACAAGAACATGAAGAAAATGAACAACGGTCACGTAAAGACCTCGAATTTCAAGTTGAACAACGTACCGCTGAGCTGACTCGTGCCAACCTGGAGCTAACAAAAACTGATGCGCGACGGCGTCAGTTCATTAATGATATTTCTCACGAATTACGTACACCGTTGACGATAATTCGGGGAGAAGCGCAGGTTTCTCTACGTATGAGCAAGGCTGAAACTGAAGATTATCAAAACACACTACAGTCTATCCTTGGCCAAGCTGTCGACCTAAGTCGCTTAGTTGATGATTTGTTGTTGTTGACACGAGCCGAAATGAATAATCTGAATTTAGAGCGATCACAACAAAATGTTTATAACCTGATACAAGAACAAGTTGAAAAATGGCACCGCTATGATGAATCTCAACAAGTTGACTTAGTCAGCGACCCTGACTGCACTACTTTAAATCTCAACATTGATAAACACCGTATCCAACAAGTTATCTCCATTTTATTAGACAATGCTTTTAAATACTCATCATCAGAACAAGCAATTTGTATTCAAATGCAAGCCATACCCAATGCCCTGCAAATTTCAGTGAAAGATTTTGGCGATGGAATTTCTGCGACAGAAATTGAGCATATTTTCGAGCGCTTTGTGCGCTTTAGAAAAAATAAAGATGGCTTGGGTTTAGGCTTACCTATTGCCAAAGCAATTGTCGATGCACATGGCGGTCATATACGAGCAGAATCTGAAGTTGGCAAAGGCTCAATCTTTATCTTTACCTTACCCTTAGAAGAATAACTAATGCGTATTTTGATAGCAGATGATGAAGGTTCACTTGCTAACTTTCTATTCCGAGGATTAAAAGCTGAAGGATATGAGTGTCAGGTTGTCAACCAACTCCATGAATTGCTACCTAACGCCCGCAAGTTCAAGCCCGAAGTGATTGTTTTGGATCGAATGTTTGGTGATGAGGATAGTGTAAAAGAATTATCAAATATAAAGGCGCTATCATCAGCGCCTATGGTGCTAATGCTTACTGCTCTTGATGAAGTAAAGCATAGAGTAGAAGGTTTACGAGAAGGTGCGGATGACTATTTATCCAAGCCTTTTGATTTTGAAGAACTGCTTGCAAGAATAGAAACCTTAAATCGGCGCCGCGACTCAGGCGCTGTGGCTAACACGAATTCATCCAATGTGATCAGCTACAAATCACTAAGTTTAAACACTGATGAGCGTGTGGCGAGTTTAGCGGATGAAGAATTGCCGCTTACCAAAATTGAATATGACTTACTACAATACTTTATCGAAAACTCAGAAAAAGTATTGTCACGAGAACGTATCTTAAACCGAGTTTGGAAAAGTAACTCAGACCCACAAACTAATATTGTCGATGTTTACATCAGTCGACTAAGAAAACACTTACCCTCTGAACAGGGCATAGAAATAAAAACACTCCGAGGCAACGGCTATAGATTAACCATGACCTCGGAGCAGTAGATTCGCATACTAGCTACTAAATGGTAGTGAAGAGTGGTGAACGTTAATGCGAACATTGCCATTTTCGTCTTTCACATAACCGAAGGTAAACTCCACTTTAACTTCTAATTCTTCACCATGAGGCGTGAAATAATAGTTGCCCATAGCGATTGCTGATTCTGTATTGATCACAATGTCTTGCTCGCCAAAGCGGGCATTTGACCAGGGTTTAATAGCAAAACCCTTATCTTCTGAAATACTACCGCCAACGAAATAAGACAGTGCCTCATCAAAAGTTTCTCTGAATTGATCCTCAGCAGCCAAGGTTGGTTTAAACAAAACATTGCCTTGCTCATAAGCATAAAGGTCTTCGATATGCTGAGAGGCTCTCGCTTGGTAATCACCCTCGTCTAAAAAGGTTTTACTTATATCAACAATCCCATCCGCCCAGGCTTGTTGCGCTTTCAATACTTCATCCTTGGTAATTTTCATGCTATTGGTATTAGCATTAACTGTTAACGCGGCAAGACCCAGCAAACACGTTGTTGCTACTGCTGCTGTAATTAATTTTTTCATCATGTCTCTCCTATAAGTCTGGAGTTAATAACGCTGTTGCTTTGTAAAAATACGCATCAGCGCGCCTTTCATTCATCTTCACTTTTCAAGTGTGTGATGTTTATAGTAATTACCAGGCCTTAAAAAGACTTTAAGCCAAGATTAAAATTAGATTAAAAGCACTCCGTTGCCTTAATAGTTTGGCAAAATAGACTCAAAATCATATGAACTAGGGAGACAGCGACATGTCTTTCAAGACACTCACGGAGCACCTGAAATACCCAGTAGCTCTTTTGATTTGAGATGCACAGGTGAAAAAATGATGGCCAGGCTAATATTCCTAATTGTTTTTATCGTACCAATCACTCAACCTGCTTATTCCGATGATGAAGATTTCCAGGCATGGTTTGCCTTCGCTACGAATGGTCTAATGAATGAGGATGGACGCTTACTTTATTGGTTTGACAGCCATGCACGTTTTGGTGATGACGCAAGCGAGTTGGGTGTGAGTATTTTTCGACCTGCTATTGGTTGGCGCGTTAATAAATCATTGGACCTATGGCTAGGCTATGCGCGAGTCACTAATTCAATAGGACCTTCTGATATCGAAGAAGACCGCATTTGGCAGCAAGCCACTTATTCCATTGCTTCCAATAGCCTCGGTAGCTTTTCTGGCCGAACTCGTCTAGAACAACGCTTTCGAGATGAACGCAATGGTGATGATACAGGGCACCGAATACGCCAGTTTTTCCGTTGGGGCAAACCAATTCATGATACTGATCTCGCGTATGTGATTTGGGACGAGGTGTTTATTGGGCTGAATGAAACTGACTGGGGACAGATAGACGGCTTTGACCAGAATCGGGCTTTTTTTGGCTTGAGCTATAAGGTATCAAAACAAGCCAGAGTAGAAGTAGGTTATTTGCATAATTTAATCAACCGAGAAAACCGCGATGACCTGACTAATACGTTGTATCATCAACTTTGTTCTGGGCTTTTTAACACCAGAAGCAGCGTGCATGTTCAAAAAATAGAAAGTAAGGCAATACTTCTATATTGCCTTCACACTTTGAGCTATTGCATCGAATGCAAACCAAACATATTGCCTTCGGTATCTGTTGCAATAGTGATAAAGCCGTATTCACCAATTGAAAACTTAGGTCGCTGAACTTTACCGCCCGCATCTTCAATTCGAGCTTCTTCGGTTTCACAGTCATCACAAGAGAAGTAAACCATCACGCTATTTTGACCAGCCGGCATGCCTTCCATTTTTGCTAGCGCTCCCGTCGCACCGTATTTTTCCATATCTGATGGAAAAGCTCTCATATCCACACCCGACTCTGTTGGGTCAAAAAGTTGTGTTAGCTCAACATCTAAAACTGCCTCGGAAAACGCTTTTGCTCTATCCATGTCTGATACATAAATTTCAAACCAACCGATTGGATTTTTCATTTAGCCCCCCTCTCTTGTGTTTAATGCGTACTTAATGAGTCGCTACTCAAACTAACTCTGTTATAGCCATCTCTGTGCGCTTAGCTTCTATTACTATCCTAGCTTGATATGACGTTTCCGTTTACACATACTATAGTCTAGTGCTAGCTTGTGTCGAGCTCATGACATTCAGGCCGTCTAGATGTACCGAGCAGTTGTTAGCAAAAACGATATTGCGCTATGCCTACAAATGATGAGATTCATAAGCAAACCCTGAAGGTCTATGACACGCATGCGCTCGCTTATGATCAAGAACGTTCTAAAATTCTCTTTGAGAAACCGTGGCTAGATAAATTTATCGCGCGCTTACCACCTGGCGGAAAAGTGCTCGACCTGGGTTGCGGATCTGGGCAACCCATCTCAGAATATTTGATCAATCAAGGCTTTGATGTCACCGGTATTGATGCTTCAAAAGCCATGCTCGATCTATGTCGGTCTCGCCTTCCAGATAGCAACTGGATACAAATGGATATGCGCGAATTAGAACTTAATACTCAGTTCAATGGAATTATCAGCTGGTGGAGTTTTTTCCATTTGAATCAGGACGAACAGCGCCAAGCGATTCCGCTATTTAATAAACACCTTAATCCTGGCGGCTCACTCATCTTAACGATCGGTCATATTTCCGGCGAGACCATTGGAACCGTTGCCGGAAAAGAAGTCTATCACTCTAGCTTGGATGCAGATGAATATCGAAATGTCCTGGAATCGCTTGGTTTTGATGATATAGAAATTAAGTTGCAAGATGAGAGCTGCGGACAAAGCTCAATTCTCTTAGCCAGCAAGAACCATGGCACCGACTAGAGACTAAATATTCAGTTATATAACCACTCAATCAGCTGATCCGGTGAATGCCGACGTTGAATTCCTTTAGCGGCATGCTCAGCATGCTTGGCATAACTTGGCCAGCGCTCGATAATTTCTTTGATTGCTGCGAGCCAAGCATCCACATTATCCACTTGCTCAACCACGATTCCCGCACCATAAGTTTCAACAGTACGCGCCATCCACGTATCGGCTGGCACCACTGAGGGACTACCGGCTTTTAACGCATCCAATAATACTCCACTGATGCGATCAGCAAATAAGTTTGCATCATAAGGTTGGACAACGATGGAATTGGTAAAAAGCTGTCGATAACTTTCTTCATCCAAAGTTCGGTCTATTCTCGATAGATGCGGATAATTTATTTTGTCCAGATTTTGTATAGCCTGCTCTACTTGTTCGGAGTGCCTACCCTTGTGTGTAGTCGAACACTGGAGAGTGATCGGTATATCACTTTTTTCTGCCTTTAGCCTTTCTATTATTTCTACTATAAAAGGAAACCCTTTATCAGCTCTAGCAGCGCCTGCATAAAGTAATTTTTGAAATGCTGGGTTTGTCTCAACAGCAGGGGTTTTAACTTTAACCTGCGCACTAGGGTAAGGGATTAAACTTACATTTTGAAAACCAATCTCTTCTAAAAGCTTTTTCACCGAGTCAGTAGGACAAGCGATGGCAAGTCGCGGATAACGTAGTGCCACTTTTTTTAAGCGCTTAACTTTTTTAGATGAACGATATAGCCAATGCACATAGAATTTGACCGAATCAATTTTTTCATCACTTCTTCCGGTAAACCTTAATAGCAAAGAGACCAGTATGAGATCTAAAGAAGTCGCCGTAGATATAAAAACAGTCTCGCCTTTTTGCAATAGCTTTCGGTATAAGCTGATTTTTTGTAACTGACGTATTCGGCGATAAAAATAATTCCGTTCAACAATATTATCGAATCCTGGAAAAAGAGTGGAAGCGCCCATACTAAGCCAAAGATGAGTCTTCCTTTGCTTATCAGAATTAGCCACCAAGACATCATGGACAAAACTAAAACGATGACCCGTTTTGTCTTTAAGCGTCGGCTCGATGATATGTAAAATCAAAATATTAAGTTTTCTAGCTACGGCAACTAGGCAATAGTACTACTTTGACAAACCAATAAATTGACTGCCAAACCTTAAGACAATACCAGCTTATTCTAAGCGCTGGCATAAGCGGGAAATATTAACCTATATCACATCAGAACTGGTATCCTCGCGCATACTTTCTCTATTTAAGGCACTGGCGAAGCCGTAAAAAAGTAGCTCAGCATGCCGATAAACCATACTTCAGTAGTGCTTTATAATTAGCTATCAGCCTATTCGAAAAAATGAATTAGTCAGATGGGCACGGAAGCGTTATAAATACCCTTAACAGAGGATTTATATAACTAACAGGAGACACTATGTCTGATATGAGCAAATGCCCGGTTATGCATTCAGCCGGCGGAGGTACTTCTAATCGCGATTGGTGGCCAAACCAATTAAACCTTAATGTTTTACATCAACACTCTGGTCTGTCTGATCCGATGGATGAAGAGTTTGATTATGCTGAAGCATTTTTAAGTCTTGATCTCGATGCGGTCAAAAATGACATCATTGCTTTGATGACCGACTCTCAAGATTGGTGGCCCGCTGACTATGGTCACTATGGCCCTTTATTTATTCGTATGGCCTGGCATAGTGCCGGAACTTACCGCGCCGGTGATGGCCGTGGTGGCGCCGGTACCGGCAACCAGCGCTTTGCTCCGCTTAATAGCTGGCCTGATAATGGCAACCTGGATAAAGCTCGCATGTTGCTTTGGCCAATCAAACAAAAATACGGCAACAAAATCTCTTGGGCTGATTTAATGATTTTGACCGGTAACTGCGCGCTTGAGTCTATGGGCTTTAAGACCTTTGGTTTTGCCGGTGGCCGTGAAGATATATGGCAACCCGAGGAAGACATTTACTGGGGTACTGAAAACGAATGGTTGGGCGATAAACGTTACTCCGGTGAACGCGACCTAGAAAACCCTCTTGCCGCTGTACAAATGGGTTTGATCTACGTTAATCCTGAAGGCCCTAATGGTAATCCTGACCCTGTTGCCTCCGGCCGTGATATTCGTGAAACCTTTGGCCGTATGGCAATGAATGACGAAGAAACTGTTGCCCTGGTCGCCGGTGGACATACCTTTGGTAAAGCCCATGGCGCTGGTGATGCGGCTAACGTTGGCCCTGAACCTGAAGCCGCACCGATTGAAAACATGGGTATGGGTTGGATCAATAAAATGGGCAGCGGAAAAGGCGTCGATACCATAACTAGTGGTATTGAAGGTGCTTGGACTCCGACACCTATTGCCTGGGATAACAGCTATTTTGACACGCTGTTTGGTTACGAATGGGAACTGACTAAGAGCCCTGCCGGTGCGCATCAATGGATACCAAAAGACGGCGCAGCGGCTGATTCTGTGCCTGATGCCCATGATTCATCACGCACACATGCGCCTATGATGACGACAGCAGATATGGCTCTGCGAATGGATCCGGCTTATGAAAAAATTTCACGCCGTTTTCATGAAAACCCTGAAGAATTTGCCGATGCCTTTGCCCGTGCTTGGTTTAAACTGACTCATCGCGATATGGGTCCACGTGCACGTTACTTAGGTAATGAAGTACCTGCAGAAGAATTGATATGGCAAGACCCAATTCCTGCCATTGATCATGAGCTGATTAGCGAACAAGACGAAGTCGACATTAAAGCTAAGGTTTTAGCCTCTGGTTTGTCTGTCTCTGAACTCGTCTCTGCAGCGTGGGCTTCGGCTTCAACCTTCCGCGGTTCTGATATGCGCGGTGGCGCCAACGGTGCTCGTGTGCGCTTGGCTCCACAGAAAGATTGGGAAGTGAATCAACCTGCTCAGTTAGCCAAAGTGCTCGGCACGCTTGAAAACATTCAACAAGACTTCAACGGCGCGCAAACTGACGGCAAGAAAGTATCTCTTGCAGACGTGATCGTGCTCGGTGGTAATGCCGCAGTAGAAAAAGCGGCTAAAGAGGCTGGTCAAGAAGTCATCGTTCCGTTTTCACCTGGCCGTATGGATGCTTCACAAGAACAAACTGATGTTGAATCTTTTGCGGTACTAGAACCCGCTGCAGATGGCTTTCGTAACTATCAGAAAGGCAAATACAGTGTCTCTGCCGAGGAAATGCTAGTCGATAAAGCACAATTATTGACCCTGACAGCTCCAGAAATGGCTGTGTTGGTAGCTGGTATGCGTGTTTTAGGCACCAATGCTGATGGTTCAAAACATGGTGTATTCACCCAGCGCCCAGGCACATTGACTAATGATTTCTTTGTTAACTTGCTTGATATGGGTACAACTTGGAGCGCCGCATCAGACGATGATACCGTGTTTGAAGGTCGTGACCGTAAAACGGGCGAAGTGAAATGGACAGGAACACGTGTTGATTTGATTTTTGGCTCCAATTCACAGCTTCGCGCCTTGGCCGAAGTCTATGCCTGTGGAGATTCACAAGAACAATTTGTGAATGACTTTGTTATGGCTTGGGCAACGGTGATGCACTTGGATCGTTTTGATCTGAGCTAA
>CAYUVE010000076.1:0-9788 GCA_964447985.1 uncultured Thiotrichales bacterium | reverse complement strand
GTGACATGATCCAATGGTGCTACCAAGCGGTTACTGCTGCTGATGGCTTCGACTACGGTAGTGATGAAATGATTGCTGCTGAAGCTTATGCAACCTACATGAACCGTGGTGCAGTTATCGAACTAGGTAAAGACGTTCAAACTGGTGCTAAGCCAGTGATCTCTGGTCCTGGTTATCCTGGTACCGCTCACTAAGGATTACAACTCAATAATAAACGTAATCCACGTTTAAACTTCGGTTTAGACACAAACTAATGCCTGCAGGTGTTTCATCTGCAGGCATTTTTTTATTCTATTTTTGTGTATATCGCTGACGTTAAGTTTGAATATGCTATAAAATTAGCACTGTTGACGTCGTATGGGCGTGAGGAAGCTTAGATGAATTTAAAGAAGACTATTACAGGTTTTTTTGCGGTAATGATTATGGCGGGGTCGTCATTAGCCATTGCTCAGACCTGCAAAGAAGACGCTCGTGTCAGTGCGCCCACAGCCAATTATTCTTTTCTAGAAGGTGATGAACGAGTTGTCATAGACAATGGCTTCAAGCGTAAGGCAACCCGCTGGATGCGTTGTGCAATAGGTCAAGAATGGGATGGTAAGACCTGTACAGGTGAGCCCACATTATTTACTTGGATGGAAGTTCACCAACTGGCTGCTAAATATAATGAAGAGAAATATGCGGGTTTAAGTAACTGGCGAGTGCCATTTTTACCCGAGCTAATGACACTTCGTGAGGTGGCGTGTCAAAACCCGGCCATTAATACGGATATTTTTGTCGGTGCACCGGCTGTCTTCTTTTGGACT
The DNA here is from genome assembly GCA_964447985.1 of uncultured Thiotrichales bacterium. GTDB lineage: Bacteria > Pseudomonadota > Gammaproteobacteria. The sequence goes on along the minus strand of CAYUVE010000076.1, from coordinate 8,985 downwards.
TCAATGCCTGCCGTGGACGATTTGACAAAGCGTCAGTTTAGTCGCGACGAAGCTTATGGGACAGACTTCGTTTCTGGGGCATTTGTGCGTGAAAAAGTGACAAGAAAAGGAGCAGTGCGCTTGATTCATGATGGCCCTGAGGGTGCCGCATGGGCAAATCCATTCGCTGGTGATGGTGGAGGCGCTTCTTCTGAAGGACAACAGGCCGCAGCTAAATAGTCATTATTACAGTATTCAACGCGGCTATAGTGAAGTTTTGGCTGTAGCCGCCTACCCATTCCACCTCTGAATATGCCATAATCCCGCCTCTGGCGCTGCAAGGTTAAACCTATAGCGCCGACATAAGTATTTGTTTCAGAATTAAATATTGTAATGTCGATAGCACACGAGAGATTTGATGGCAAAGTCGTATTCCTGCCAGGGTCTACGACATCCGGTGTCAAAACCATTCATATCCCGGCCCCTCTCACCCTACGTCGTGGTGGTGTTTTGCAGGAGGTTGTGCTTGCCTATGAGTCATGGGGTGAGCTAAACGAAGCGCGAGATAATGCGATTCTTTTGTTCACTGGTTTGTCGCCAGGGACTCATGCTGCCTCAAGCCAAGAAAACCCTAAGCCAGGTTGGTGGGAGTTCATGATAGGCGAGGGCAAGCCCTTGGATAGTTCTCGCTATCATATTATTTGTGTTAATTCGCTAGGTAGTTGCTTTGGGTCAACGGGGCCCATATCACTTAATCCCGCCACGCAACGACCTTATGGGTTTGACTTTCCGGAAGTCACGATTGAAGATGTAGCCGATGCTGCCAATCTTGCTATTCGTGAATTAGGTATAGAATCTTTGCATACGGTTATGGGCGCCTCATTGGGTGGTATGGCCGCACTATATTACGCATTAGAATATTCCAGCCAAGTGGATAATTTGGTTTCGATATCTGCTACAGCTGCGGCATCACCCTTTGCGATTGGTGTTCGTTCGTTGCAACGCGAAATTGTTACCTGTGACCCAGAGTGGAAAGAGGGACATTACGAAGTCGGTAAGGGCCCATTTGAGGGTATGCGTATTGCTCGTAAGCTAGGTTTGACCACCTATCGATCTGCTGATGAGTGGTTACACCGTTTTGGTCGAGAACGTGTTGCTGAAAGGGCCGATGACGCAGACTTGGTTGATATTGAATATCAAGTAGAATCGTATTTAGAACACAACGCGCGCAAGTTCGCTGAAAAATTTGACGCAAATAGTTACCTTTATCTATCTAGAGCGATGGACTGGTTCGATGCGCGAGATCATCAGGCGCTGAGGTCAGATGATGAGCCTTTGTCATTTAGGTCTCTAATTATTGGTATTTCATCTGATGTGCTGTTTACTATTGATGAGCAGAAAAGTATCGCAGATCACTTAGTAAAATCTGGTGGAGAGGTTGAATTTGCAGACCTTGGTTCACCTTATGGACATGATTCCTTTTTGGTTGATGAAGAAAATTTCGTGCCGACAATCGGTGATTTTCTTGAGTCTAGTAAAATTGGCAACGTTTAAATTGTTTTGTTATGTCGCCTGCTGATCGTTTAAATAATCTCAATGTCTTATCGCAAGACCTTTTGCCGACTCCGGCAGAAGTGAAGTCGAATGTGCTCATCACAGATGAAGCAGTCGATACAGTGCTCAATGGCCGAGAAACCCTGTGTCGTATTTTGGACCGCGAAGATCCACGTTTATTTTTGGTTATCGGCCCGTGTTCTATTCATGATGTTGATGCCGCCTATGAATATGCGGAAAAGCTAAAAGATTTAGCTGATAAGATTAGCGATACCATTGTTATCGTTATGCGTGTTTATTTTGAAAAGCCGCGCACAACAGTAGGTTGGAAAGGCTTGATAAACGACCCAGATCTTGATGATTCTTTTCACATAGAAAAAGGCCTGCACCTGGCTCGTGAATTTTTGCTCAAGGTGAATAATTTGGGCTTACCAGCGGGTACAGAGGCCTTAGATCCTGTCACGCCACAGTATTTGTCTGACTTAGTGTCGTGGACAGCAATTGGTGCGCGGACAGCTGAGTCGCAAACACATAGAGAAATGGCTAGCGGTTTGTCTATGCCTGTCGGGTTTAAGAATGGAACGGATGGTAGCCTACATGTTGCTATCAATGCCTTAACGTCTGTTTCTAAACCCCATCACTTTTTGGGAATCAACCAGCAAGGTGAATGTGCAGTATTTCGTACTCGCGGTAATAGCTATGGTCATGTCGTACTGCGCGGCGGTAACCAGCCGAATTATGACCAAAACAGTGTAGCGCGTTGCGAGCAAGATTTGCTTAAATCTAATATGCCGGTAAATATTATGGTGGATTGTAGCCACGGAAATTCAAATAAAGATCCGGCTAATCAACCTATCGTATTTAATAGTTGCGTTGATCAGGTTGTGGCAGGTAACGACAATATCGTTGGAATGATGGTTGAGAGCCACTTAGGTTGGGGTAATCAGCCTTTAACCGGCGGTCTTGATCAATTACAGCGTGGCGTTTCTATTACTGATGCGTGTATAGACTGGGAAACAACCGAGCGTGAGCTATTAGCCACACATGAGCGTTTACTACCTGTTATCGAGCGCCGCAGAAAGAAAGCGGCATAGTGTCTGTTTCGCCCTGGCTGGGGCGAGTTACTTTTGCGACCAAAAGTAAGCCAAACCTTTTGGTTCAACCCCATATTCCTGTTTAACTTTTTCCTGGTCTTTATAGTCGAGCGATTCCGAGCTTAGGGGGCCAAATGTCTTAAAGCATTGAGCTTACCTAATCTTGCTCGCTCTAGATCAGGGTCTAATTCTAAAACGTGATCAAAGTGTGTTATCGCTTTCTGCCAGTGCTCTTGTTGCTCGGCTGCAAGAGCATGACCTAAATGATGCAATATAGTAGCGGTACGAGAAGAGTTTTCAGCGTTTCTAAGTGCTGTTAACGCGTTGACTGAATCATTATCGATATCGAGGGCATCCTGAAACTCTTGGATAGCGAGTTGGTAGCGCTCTTCCACTAAGTAACTATTGCCTTGCTCCATATGTTTTCTGAAACGGTTGTCTTTATTAAGCTGCAGAAGGTTTGTGAGTTTAGCTTGGATGTGATTACTGTTGGGTGAAAGCGCAATTGCGGACTCGTAAGCGCGTAATGCTGCCTCAATATTCCCCTGTTTTTTGGCTGAGTCACCTTGCTCAACGAAGGCAAGAGTAGTTGCTAATTTTTTAGTCAGGGCCAGCCCTTGGTTTGCTTCTTCTTGAGCGTCGGTGAATTTGAGCGCATGAGAAAACGCTTTCTTTGCGGTAGAGACCTTGCCCGCCTTGAGCGCATTGTGACCTTGCCCCATGGCGGTTTGATAAATAGTCATTATTTTTTTGTTTAAAGTAGCGTAGGTATTTGAAGCTATCTTAACGTGTGTTTTTGCTTCTTCAGGCCGATTGTTTTGAGCAAGTGATTCTGCTGTATCGATGTTGAGGAGAGCCTTATCAATTTCTTTCTTAAGCGTAGGGTTAAGTCGCAGTGCTGAAAGTGATAACAGAGAGTTTTTTATAGGGTCGATTTGTGCAGCTAAATTTTCTAGGTTTGGCTTAGATATATGGCGCTCATCCGGTAATACTGCTTCTAGTGATTTTGTATGCAATATCGCTGAGTGGCTAAGAGCTAGATACAAGGACAGGCTGATAAGGATGATAGAAAGATTCATGACTATACTGCGATATAATTAGCTGAATAGAGATGGCTGAGTGATACCTATGAAAGTAAACATGACAAAACTTTTTCTGATTAGTTCGATAAGTATTTTTTTGCATGCATGCGCACAGTTACAACCCATAAAAGAGCCCGATGTTTCACTCTCTGGGTTGAGTATTGCATCATTTTCTTTAGAAAAGCAGGAATTGCAACTGAGTTTTGATGTGACGAACCCGAATAATCAAGAGATCGTAATTAAGGGGATGAGGTATCTCGTTATTGTCGATAATAAACAGCTTGCCAAGGGAAGGCATGAGCAAAAAATTTTCCTATCTGCCAATAGTGAGCAAACTGTAAAAATTGATGTAACGACTTATTTGAGTGAAGCGGCGCCAATTTTTAAACAGTTGCTATTTAGCCCGGGTGAGCCCATCGATTATCTTCTAGATCTAAAAGTTAGTATCAGTAAACCGTTGCCTTATTTATATAAGTTGAATCATAGTGGAACATTAGATTTAATCTAGCACGATACTATCACGCTGGCTTTTTCTATAAAAACTATCAATAGCAGATTTATCCTAAGGCCGATTTATAATAGTGTTAAGTAATGCGATTGAGTAAGGCTGGTGGGCTATGGGAATAGAAAACTTTATTCGGCACCTAGTGTTTACTATTGTCTTGCTAATATTGCCATGTACGGGCTCTGTAGCGAGCAAAGAAGGTCAAATCTCGGTTAGGTCTATTGAAGTTTTATCTTTTTATTCCAGTAAACAGGAATTTCTTATTTCTCTTGATTTTGCAGAGCCTCTTCAATCAGCTCCCATCAATGCCTCGATAAGATTAGGGTTGGGTAAGGTTTTTTCTGCCCCAGATTTTAAGAGTAGCGGCAGGTTGATTACGCTCAGCCAAACTGCTGAGAGTGCGATGGAAATGCGTTTGACTACCTATAAAAATAACGCTATGCCGGTTTATTGGAAAATTATGTCAGCCCCTAATGATAATGTTGATCTGAGTATTGATATGTCGTTAACGCTTGAGGATGGGGTAAGCCATAATTATCAATATTCGGGTGACGTTGAATTAGTGTATTAATTAAAAAAACTTGCTCAGTGTTACTTGTATATAATCATCACGACTAAAACTAAACGCGAAATTTTCTCTTTCGATGTTTGAAAAACCTCGGCTTTCTAGCTCCAATCTCCAGCTATTACCAATACGTCGGCTAGCCTCTATTGTGAAGGATCGACTACTACTATCTGCATCTTGAATAATACCTAGTAATAGTTCTGTAGATTGTTCATCATTCCAAGTAATCCGTGAACCTAGCAAATAATCATCTTCAAAGGGGGTGAGAGCAAGTTCATCTCTCTCATCGAAGAGATATTCGCCGAGAATGCCAATATCTATCGCGGTTCCAAACGCTCCGACAAAGGTGTATTCAAAACCAGTCGTTACTGCGCTAAAGCGGTCACCCTGACCAGAACGAGATATTGCTTCCAGCTTAAGCAGCCAATCGCCTTGATAAGTTTGAATATCTAAGCCAGTTTGGTCAATTAAGTTATATACCGGGAGTAAGGCGCTGCCGTCTGCGTTAGGTACAAATAAGGGTTCGCGTGTTGTGCCAGAAAAGTGAGATAAACCAATATCCCAACTAGCAATAGTTTGCGACCAGCGTATAGCCCAGTCTATATGATTTTCTTCTGCCGAAGATTCGTAAATGGGATTATCGGTATCTACCACGGGAATGGTTCTGAGTCGACCTTCTGAACCCGGGAAAGTGCGCTCGCGAAATCCGGGTAATACGAATAAATCTAGAGTGCCCTGACGGCGTATTAGGGCAAGATTAATCATGGGCTGGCCCAATTTGTCTTCTGTGTCGGTATTTTCAACCAAATCAGTTTGGTTAATGATGTCGACTAAATGCTGGCTTTCTGTCACTCCCCAAAAAACTTTGCCGATACCTGCGCGTAACTCCCAGTTATTGCTGACCCTTTGATAGATTAGCTCACGTATATCTCCATGGGTGCGCTCACTATCTCGCTGGTCTAAGCGCAGAAAAGGCTCGAAAGTAATGCTTTGATTGTCATCATCCCAGCTATAGTAGTATTCAGGTTGCAGAGATAATGAGAAATTGGAATCACCCTGTTCGAGGCTTAATGCTTCTTGTGGGAAGAATCGGTACTCAAGTGCAACATTACCAGACCACTCGCTAAAAGCAGCCTGACTAATATTGATATAAAAAAATGCAATGCCGGCAATTAAATAGCGTCTTGATTTACGCACGTTTATTTAACACGTTTTAGGCTATTCTGGTCAAAGTCACGATCACTAAGCCCGGTTTGGAACTGATAGTTGCTAAATTTAAGCGTTGTGCTTTTCTTGTTTTGATGGTTGATCATTTCTTGGCGATCAGCTCGCCAATAACGATCTAAGTATTGCTGATAGTCGTGAAATGTCAGAGTTTTTAATAAGCTATCTTTACGGTCATAAAACTCTACTTTTAGCGGCTGATAAATTTCCTGATCAACCCAAACGGTGCGGCGTGTATAACCCGAAGCTTCATAAGTGGGAAACTGTTCAATAACGAATGTTGCACGACCATCAATTTCTTCATCGCGCAAATATTTGTAGGTATATTTATCTACTTCGAAAGAAGTGATGTCTTCGAATGCAAATTCGCTACCCATAAAAGGACCTGACTTATTGCGTGAGGCGATACGTTTTACACGTTTAAGCGCGGGTAAAAACAACCACTGATCATCAGGTTTGGTTGAATGTGTATAGCTTAGAAATGCTGTGCCCTTTACATCACGTGGTTTGTCAAAAATTGACAGGCTTTTATCACCATCACCATCAACTTCGAGTGTTTTGACGCGGACTTCACGAGTAGTTTCTTTCCCCGCGGCATTCCGTAATATCATTTGCATTTCGGATAGTTGGTCACCAAAACCCGTATCGCGCTCGTCAGCTTCGACTGCGATTTCTAAGCCACGATCTTCTGGTGTTTGTGCTAAGGCATAATCAAGTGCTAATAGGAGACTTAAGGTGATCGTTAGCAAGATGCTCACGATCAGGGTCGCTTGTATTTTCATGACGGTTTTCCTCGAATTTCATTAATAAAGGTAAGAAAAATAAGAAGTCAGCAATTAGAGCCATGGCGATCACTACTGCGGTTAGTAAGCCCATGGATGAGTTGAGATAAAAGTTAGAAAGGGTCAATACTAAGAACCCAACGATAAGCACCATAGATGTAATCAATAGTGCAGGTCCGACAGTGACGAGTGAGTAACGAACGGCATCAAAGGTATCGCTTTTGCCCTCACGACGAGCACGCAGATATTTACTTAAGATATGTACGGTGTCATCAACAATAATGCCCAGAGTCATTCCCATCACCACAGATAAGCTAAGACCTACTTGGCCGACTGCCAGTGCCCAAATACCAAATCCCATTGCTGCAGGGACGAGGTTTGGAATGAGACTAAGTAAGCCAATTTTTGGCGAGCGAAATGCAAACACTAAGATTAATGAGATACCTATTAAGGCTAGGGTAGTGCCGATAAGCATGCTATTGATATTACGTTTGCCAATATTAGCAAACATAATCGACGGGCCAGTACCATCGAAGCCAGCATATTGAGGAATAGTCTCGGCTACCCAGTTCTGAGCGCGTTGCTCAATAGCTAAGAGTTGGTTAGACGATAGAGTTTCAAGTGTTACTGATATGCGAGTCGCCGACTTGTCTACATTAAGTTGATTGTTGAGGTCTAAACCATAAGGTAAAGACATTTCATAAAGTAATAAGTATTGTGCGGCTAGCTCACGTTGTTCAGGAATTTTATACCAGGCCTTGTCATCGCCATGCATGTTTTTATTGAGACGTAACATGGTATCAACCAGGCTGGTGACATGGCGCGTCTCGGGTTGTTCGCGCCACCACTCTGTAAACTGACCGAGTGCTGCGAGGTAGTTTGGGTCAGCAACGCCTTCTGGCTCACCGGAATCAAAAGAATAATCGATGCGGTAAATACCGTTTAGATTTTTGACAGCAAAGTGTGTGTCAACGCGAAATGCTACTTTCTCATGAAAGTAGTTAACAAAGACGTCATTGAGTTCGTTTTTGGGCGCTAAGGCGACTAACACTATAATGACAGCGCCGGTTCCATAAAGTAGGCGCTGTCGATGTTGAATCACCCAGTCAGCGAATTGCTGCATCCATTGTGTAGTCAGTGCTTTGCTTTGTTTGGCACGAATCGGCAGCAAGCTTAACAGTGCAGGTAAGAATAAGGTGGAGTAAAAGAAGGAGCCAGCAACCCCCATAGCGGTAAATGTGCCTAAGTGGCGGAACGGCGGTGCATCAGAAAAGTTCAGGCTTAGAAAACCAATACAGGTTGTAAGACTAGCTAAAAATACTGGTTGTAAATTTATACGCAGGCTTTCAATGATCGCTTGATGTTTACTAACGCCTTTTTGTAATTGTTGTCTCAGAGTAATTAATATATGCACCGAATTGGCGATAGCGATAGTTAAAATAATAATTGGTGCGGTTGATGAAGGCCCCGTCATGGGGAAGCCTATATGTCCGCCCATGCCCATGCCGGTAAGGATAGAAAATATAATGACTATAAATGTGGCGACTGTGCCGGCAAATGCGCGTGTCAGTAGTGCCAACATGACTAACATCGCGAGAAAGCTCATTGGTACTAAGCTTGACATGTCTTTGCGTGAATATTCGCCAAAAGCGTTATTCATCATTACCATGCCGGTGAGTCGGATATCGATATCAGGGTAACGTTGCTGAAAATCAGCGGCCATCTGACGCGAGAAAGCAGTAACTTCCGGCGTCTCAGCTTCTTCATTAAGACCTGGTAAGGAAATAGTAACGTTAACGCCAGCAACATGTCCCGAAGGCGAAACTAAGTTGTTAACCAACATGGGCTCGTTAAAAGAGACATCACGAATTTTATTGATGGTTTCTTGGTTAAGACTGTCTGGGTCGAGAACAAGGTCTTCGACGATGAGGTCATCCTCGCCGGCGGCATAGGTATGTTGAAAATTAGAAATAGAATCTACACGAGTCGAAAAAGGTATTTGCCACGATTGCTCTGTTAACTCATAGATGGCGCGCAGGGTTTCTTGTGTAAAAACATCACCGTTACTGGGCGCAAGCACGAACATGACGTTATCGTTCTTGCTATAGGTCTGCTCCATATTATCGAAGTCCAATAACTCAGGATTGTCTTCGCCGAAAAAGACACGTTAAGCATTAGTAAGTATAAGATTTTTTTCGCC
>CAYUVE010000075.1:0-9887 GCA_964447985.1 uncultured Thiotrichales bacterium | reverse complement strand
AAAATAAGCCATTGATTATAAAAGATAAAAAAGGCTTATTTACAATAGAGTGGGAGTAACGGTGGCTTCTGTCTCAATCGGTGAGGCTGACGAACATTGGATGCGGCACGCGTTAACTTTAGCTAAAAGAGCAGAGCAAGAAGGTGAAGTGCCCGTCGGGGCATGTATTGTTAAGGACAATGAGCTCATTGCTGAAGGCTGGAATCAGCCTATTCGTAATATTGATCCCACAGCGCATGCAGAGATTATGGCGATTCGTGCTGCTGCAAAATCAATAGAGAATTACCGACTGCTTGATACCACCTTATATGTCACCTTAGAGCCATGTTCCATGTGCGTCGGAGCTATTCTTCATGCTCGCATTAAGCGGATCGTTTATGCGGCTACCGACCCACGGGCGGGCGCGGCTGGAAGCGTCGTTGACTTGTTTGCTTTATCACATAATCATCAAGTAGAGGTTGAAAGTGGTGTGGCGGCTGAGGAGAGTGCCAAGTTATTAAAGGAGTTTTTTCGTCAGCGTCGCTAGTCATGCTAATCATGAGTTTTCTAGAGAGGAAAATACTCTTCGGATTGATCTTGTTGATTTGGTTTCAGCCTGCTTTTGCTGAGCCAGAAATAAGAGAGTCCTATCGATACTACGAGGTATATGGTGATGATCCAATAGCTATTCGTCAAAGTATGAATAAGCAGCGTAAAGCTAATGTCAAAGGTGGCTATGACGCTTATGTATCCTGGTTTTTACGTTGGCGGTTTAAATATAGCGATGATTTAAATGGTTGTTATATTTCAAATGTTTCGACGCAGCTGAAAGTTAGATATACCTTGCCTCGCTTGTCAAATTTGGCAGCGAAAACAAAGTCTACACAAGCTCGATGGCGTGCCTATTACGATGCTTTGCTGGAGCATGAGCATGGTCATCGTGATTGGGGAGTAAACGCAGCGCGAGCCATCGAGTCAAAACTAAAAGCTATGCCTTACTATCGCAATTGCCTAGATTTAAGAATCGACGCTCAGCGTAAAGCATCTCATGTATTGGCAACATATTTACGTGGAGAGAAAAACTACGACCGCATTACTCGTCATGGTGCGACGCAAGGCGCAATATTCCCGTAATCTTGGGGTTATAAGTTAGGATGCTTCTCTAAAGCGAATAGAGGAAGCCTGCAGTGGATTATTGACTTCTCTAAGTTGATCGTAGTACTTACGAATATTGGTAACATAAGTAACGGCTTCTTTACCACGAGCATAGCCATAGCGTGTGGTGGTATGCCACTTACGTTGTTGTAGCAAAGGTAAGGACTCTTTCACATCTAGCCATTTTGTGGGGTCGCCGCCACGTTCCTCGGTCAAGACTTGAGCGTCTCTCAGGTGTCCCAATCCGATATTGTAAGCAGCTAATGTTAGCCAAGTTAGGTCTGGCTCCGATACTGATTTTTCCAGAGATGCTTTCAGCTGGCTGAAATACTTGGCGCCGCCCCAGATGCTTTGCATAGGATCTAAGCGGCTTTTAACGCCCAGCTGCTGCGCTGTGGGTAGCGTCAACATCATGATTCCGCGTACACCGGTAGGGGATTTCGCACGTGCTTGCCAGTGAGACTCTTGATAGCCGATTGCTGCGAGAAGTTGCCAGTCTACGCCATGACGAGCACCAGCTTGAATGAAGAATTGCTCGAACTGGGGCAAACGCTCGCTAATATGCTGGTTGAACCACTTGGTTTCGACATAGTTAAAGTTGTTGAGATGGCCGTAATAGCGTTCAATAAGCTGCTCCATTTCCCCACTTTCTTTAAGGTTTTTAATGAAAGTATTGGCTGCTTTATAGAGGCTGTCGTCTTTATTCTTTGGGAACGCCCAAGCCAGGGACTCTGGCTCAGTGAGGTCAAAGGCTACCCGCAGCTCGGGGTAGAGGCGACGATTTAATGTCAAGGTATTGGAGTCAGCAATAGTCAGGTCGAGTTCCTGACGCCATACTTTATCAAGCATTTCCTCTTCGTCACTATCTGAAGTTTCCTGCCAAGAGATGTTGTTATGCTGAAGTTTTAGGCCAGCTAATAATTCCGAATGACTACTGCCTGCTAAGACTGCAAAATTCTGGTTAGAAACATCTTCAATTGACTTAGGTTTCTCGCCACCAGATCGGTAGACTAATTGTTGTTTGATTTCTTGGTATGGTTCGGCAAAACGAACATATTCCATTCTATTTTTTGTTACTGTTAGGCCGGCTGCAGCAAAGTGTACTTCGCCACGCGAAACCATAGGAACGATCTCGGCAAGATTGCCAGATACAATTAAATTGAGTTCGACATCAAGTGAGTCTGCAAAACGTTTGAGAAGTTCGTACTCTAGACCCGCTGGCCCATCACTGCCTTCGTAATAGGTGGTCGCGCTATTGCGTGTAACAACAACGAGTTGCTTTGAGGCTTTAACCTGTTGCAGCTCTGAGGTTGACTGGTTGCACGCAGAAAGCCCTAATGATGCGACTAAAGGCAATAAAACACATGAGCGTTTCATTGAGTTTAGTGTAGAGAAAGCATCCATTTAAGGCCTATTCGTGTAGAATTGATTGAAACAATGGCAGGCTGAGAGATTATATTTCCTGCCGAGAGAGGGCTAACTCTAGCACATCTAGGTGTAAATTTCCAGTGCTAGAAGGCTAATCGGCGTTCAAGATGGAGGGGTACCGAAGCGGTCATAACGGCTCCGACTCGAAATCGGCTGGGGGCTTGCGCCCCGCGTGGGTTCGAATCCCACCCTCTCCGCCAAACTAAAATTGGTTATTTTATATGGCAATAAAAAATAAATTATTTGATGCGATAAGTAATGAATTTCTTGCTCCTTACGACGGTAGTTTTTCTGTTAAAAAAAGCCTAACTGTAATAGAAGGAACTAAATTTAAAAAAAGCGAGTATAAAAAACGCTTAGACGATTTGAATGAAAGAATTGATGAAGATCAGAGAAAGTTATATGCGCGAGATCGTTATTCTGTTTTGTTAGTATTTCAAGCAATGGATGCTGCAGGTAAAGACAGTACAATTCGCGCTGTCACTCGTGGCATCAATCCAGCCGGGTGTCAGGTGTTTAGTTTTAAGCAACCTTCAAAGCGAGAGCTGGATCATGACTATCTTTGGCGTACGGCTCAACGCATGCCAGAACGTGGTCGTATCGGAATCTTCAACCGCAGTTATTATGAGGAGGTGTTGGTGGTCAGGGTTCACCCAGAATACCTTAATTATCAAAGACTTCCGTACGCGCTGCGGGGAGAGGAGCTATGGCAGCAGCGTTATGAGTCTATCCGCTCACACGAGGAACATTTGGCTAGAAATGGCACGATTATTCTCAAATTTTGGCTTAATGTATCTAAAGAAGAGCAGAAGGCGCGTTTTTTATCACGCATAGATACCCCCGAGAAGAATTGGAAGTTTTCATCGTCGGATGTAGAAGAAAGGCAACATTGGGACGAATACATGCAGGCTTATGAGAACGCGTTAAATGCCACGTCGCGACCCTGGGCACCTTGGTATGCTATTCCAGCAGATGACAAACGTGTCATGCGTATCAAAGTTGCAGAAATATTGGCAGAGACTTTAGAGTCACTTAATCTTGATTATCCTAAGATTAACGATAAGCAAAAACAGCATTTGCAAGAGATGCGAGAAGTGCTTGTAAGCGAAGGCTAAAATAGACGACCATAGATGGTCGAATAAACAAGAATAAGAGAAGAATCTACATCATGATTGTGAATAAGTTTTTGGATAAAGCAAAAGTACTATGTTTTTTGTTATCGATATTTATGGTTTCACAAAGCTTGTCTGCCGCTGACCGAATAAGTATTGGTGTGGGTGATGCGAACGAAGAGAGAGATATTTTTCGTATTGGCTTGCAGCGTGATTTTACCAAACGTTGGTTGACGAATCGTGCTTGGGGAATCAGCGGTTACTGGGAGGCTAGTTTAGGGCGTTGGGAAGATGGTGATGCGATTACCGCGCTGGGTTTTTCTCCTGTCTTCACCTATTCACCAAATCGCAGTAAGGGTTTTTTGCCGTATATAGAAGCGGGTATTGGTGTTGCGTTGATCAATAATACAAATATTAACGATCGGGATTTAGCGTCGGCATTTCAGTTCGAGGACCGGATTGGCTTTGGTGCTCGCTTCGGTGATCGACAACAGCATGATATTAACTTCCGTTTTCTCCATTATTCGAATGCTGGTATCACTGAGCCAAATGACGGCATTGATATATTCTCCTTAAGCTATGGCTACGCCTTTAAATAGAGTGCTAGTTTATTGTCCAAAGGCAGCCTCATTATCTTGTAGATAATTTAATTCTTCAGTGGTAGAAGAGCGGTTTAGTACCTTGTTTCGATGCGGAAAACGCCCAAAGCGCTGAATAATATCGTGATGTTGCTTGGCATAATTCAGTGCATTGTGGGCGAAGTCTAAATATTCCTCGGTTGATTCATCAACAAGCGTGGAAAATAGTTCTATCGCCTGGCGTTGTGTATTGAGTTTTTCGCAATGCTCTAGCGGCATATAGTAGAAACTACGTTCAGCGATTGATAAAGCTTTATCGTGACCTAGAGTTAATCCCGCTAGACAGATCTCTTGCGCAAGATCATCACCATCAAAAGCCCGTTGGCTTTTGCGAAAAATATTTCGTGTGAACTGATCGAGCAATAATATTGTGGCAAGGCGACCTTCAGCGGTTTGGCACCAATCCATATATTCGCCAGCCATGGCTGCTTCAACATGCTGGCGGAAGTTTTGTTTTATATAGGCATCATGATCAGGGCTAGAGTTAAACCAAAGTTTATTGCGTTTTATCATTGCCGCGGCCGATCTATCTGAGCCAAACCAAAAATCGAGTATTTGCCGAATGATGTTTTCCATAATGATATAGTTGCTTGCCAAAATAATTGAAGCTCAACTATAAAGCCTATCACGAGGCTGTTGATAAAATGAGAATTGCATTAGGCGTTGAATATAATGGCAGTCAATACAAGGGCTGGGAGAGGCAGCCTGGACAGACGACTGTGCAAGGCTGCCTAGAAGAAGCGCTGAGTAAAATTGCTAACGTTCCGATTAAGGTCTCTGCTGCGGGACGAACCGATGCCGGTGTGCATGCCTTAGGGCAGGTTGTTCACTTTGATACTGATGTATCGCGTGATCCTTATAACTGGATGCTTGGTACGAACTCTGCCTTACCAAAGGATATCGCCGTACATTGGGCGCAGCCAGTTAGTGAGGAATTTCATTCTCGTTATGATGCTATTGCACGTCGTTATCGTTATCACATATTGAATCGCCGTGCTCGCCCTGGTGTCTTGCCTACCACGGTGAGTTGGTATCCCAGGCCATTGGAAGAGGGTGTTATGCATGAGGCGGCGCAAGCTTTATTAGGCGAGCAAGATTTCAGTTCCTTTCGGGCAGCAGCCTGTCAGTCGCACACGCCAATGCGCAGAATGGACGCGATTAGCGTCAGCAGAAATCTCGATGTGATCACTCTCGAGGTAGAGGCAAATGCCTTTTTACATCATATGGTACGCAATATTGCCGGAGTATTAACCGCTATTGGCTCAGGTGAGCGGCCGGTGCAATGGGCGGCGGAAGTATTGGCCGCTAAAGATAGAAAGGCGGCAGGCGTTACCGCCGAGCCATATGGGCTTTACTTGGTCGAAGTTAAGTACCCAGAGGCGGCAGATTTGCCCAGATCTCATGGAGAATGGGGTTTTGGCGTATAAATAAAGCCTGCCTATGGCAGCGTGGATTGTATATCTGTTAACCTTAGCGGCTTTGTCGCGTGTTCCATTCAAAATGCCCCACAGACATCACGTTTTATTGAGATCCAGGTCGGCTTGATCCATAAATGATGCGTACTCGAGTTAAGTATTGTGGAATTACCCGTGCTGAGGACGCACAGGCTGCAGCGGATTTAGGGGTGGATGCGATAGGCTTGGTGTTTTATCCGCCAAGTCCTCGCGCGGTAAGTATAGAACAAGCGCAAGAGATTACTTCTGTTTTGCCGGCGTTTGTCACGGTCGTCGCCTTATTCGTCGATCCTGACCAGCAGGCAGTAGAGCAGGTGCTCACTGATTTGCCGATAGATTTGCTGCAGTTTCATGGTGATGAATCGGCGCAGTATTGTCAGCGTTATGATTGGCCCTATATAAAAGCCGTACGTATGCGTGAAGGGGTCGATGTGGTGGCAGTGGCGAAAGAGCACGCCGAGGCAAGAGGCTTATTGCTAGATAGCTACCAAGCAGGTGTAGCCGGCGGCACAGGCCAGACTTTTGATTGGGCAAAAGTACCCAATACTTGTCAAAGCCCCATTATATTGGCCGGTGGGCTTAATCCCGAAAATGTGGCAAGCGCGATAGAACAAGTACGACCCTATGCGGTCGATGTTAGTGGTGGCATAGAAGCCGCCAAAGGCATTAAAGAGTTAGAAAAAATGAAAGCATTTATGCGGAGTGTAGAAAGTGTTGGATGACGCATCGAACAATACGACTAGCAGTAATGATACCGAGGACTTGCTAAGTCTGCCGGATGAAACCGGTCATTTTGGTCCTTATGGCGGATGCTATGTCGCCGAAACCTTGATGGCGCCTATTAACGAGCTACGCGAAGCTTATGATCGTTTCCGTGAAGACCCAGGCTTTATCGCTGAAATGGATAGCGATTTCAGTCAGTTCGTCGGTCGGCCTTCGCCGCTTTATCACGCCGAACGTTGGTCTAAGCAGCTCGGTGGAGCGCAGATCTATTTCAAGCGCGAAGATTTAAATCATACCGGTGCGCATAAAGTAAATAATGCGGTTGGCCAGGCATTGTTAGCCAAGCGTATGGGAAAAACACGCATTATTGCCGAAACTGGTGCGGGTCAGCATGGTGTGGCCACGGCCACAGTCTGTGCGCGCATGGGGCTAGATTGCGTGATCTATATGGGTTCAGAAGACATTAAGCGTCAGTTGATTAATGTCTACCGTATGCGATTACTAGGCGCTGAAGTTGTGCCTGTCGAATCAGGGTCAAAAACATTGAAAGATGCCTTGAACGAAGCCCTGCGCGACTGGGTGACTAATGTCGATAATACTTTTTATATTATCGGTACCGTAGCAGGCCCGCATCCTTATCCGGCAATGGTCAGAGACTTCCAAGCAATTATTGGTCGAGAGGCACGAGCACAGTCATTAGATCAATGCGGCAAGTTACCCGATGCTTTGGTCGCTTGTGTTGGTGGTGGTTCAAATGCCATGGGATTGTTCTACCCATTTATAGGTGACGAAGATGTTGAAATTATTGGTGTTGAAGCTGCGGGTGATGGTATGGAAACAGGTCGTCACGCCGCACCGTTAAACGATGGTCGTCCCGGAGTACTACATGGTAATCGTACCTACCTAATGGAAACCGACGATGGCCAAATTGTCGAAACACATTCTGTTTCAGCGGGGCTAGATTATCCAGGCGTTGGCCCAGAGCATGCTTGGTTAAAAGATTGTGGTCGTGCCGAATACGCTGCAGCGACTGATGATGAGGCGCTAGATGCCTTTCATGAAGTGACGCGTACCGAAGGTATTATGCCGGCACTGGAAACCAGTCATGCTCTAGCCCATGTTAAAAAGATCGCAAAAAATTATGATAAAGAGGCAGTGATCGTAGTGAGTTTATCCGGACGTGGTGATAAAGATATCCATACCGTCGCTGCCCACGAAGGTATAGAAATATGAGCCGTATCAGTCCGTGTTTTTCCGCTTTACGCGAAGCGGGGCGTCAAGCATTAGTGCCGTTCGTCACAGCAGGCGATCCCGAGCCAGGTGTAACCGTAGAGTTAATGCACGCCATGGTGGCATCCGGTGCGGATATTATCGAATTAGGAATTCCGTTTTCTGATCCTATGGCGGATGGACCGGTCATTCAGCGCGCGAGTGAACGCGCCTTAGCACATAAAGTCAGTTTAGACAGCGTGCTTGGCATGGTAAAAGAATTCCGCCAAAGTAATAACGATACGCCTGTTATATTGATGGGCTACCTTAACCCCATCGAAGCCATGGGCTATGCAGCATTTTCCACCAAAGCAGCCGAAGCAGGCGTTGATGGCGTGCTAACTGTAGATTTGCCGCCAGAAGAAGGCAGCGAGCTAGTGGCCGTATTGAAAGAAAATGATATGGATATGATCTTTCTGCTCGCGCCAACCAGCGGAGCAGATCGCATAGCGCGTATTGATGCTATGGCCAGCGGTTTTATTTACTACGTTTCCTTAAAAGGTGTTACCGGAGCCGCGAATCTAGATATTGAATCCGTCTCAGACAAGCTCTCAGAGATTCGCAATATCAGCCAATTACCACTCGGTGTGGGTTTTGGTGTAAAAGAACCTCAAGATGCCGCCAATTTAGCTAAAATTGCTGACGCCGTCGTTGTCGGTAGTGCCTTAGTTAAGATCGTCGAAGAAAATGCCGCTGAGCCTGTTAAGATACCAACATTAATCGCAGAGAAAATTAGCACCTTCCGTCAAGCGATGGATGCAGCATAAAAAATAATGAGCTGGTTTGAAAAATTATTGCCTTCACGTATTCGTACTGAAGGCGGCACAAAGAAAGCTGTTCCCGAAGGGCTTTGGTCAAAGTGTGAAAACTGTGGCCAAGTTCTTTATCGTAGCGACCTTGAGCGTAACCTAATGGTTTGTACGAAGTGCGATCATCATCATCGCATTGGTGCTCGTGTACGATTGGATTTATTCCTAGATCCTGAAGATCGACAAGAGATTGGTGCTGATCTTGAGCCAATCGACGTCTTAAAGTTTAAAGATAGCAAAAAATACAAAGACCGAATCGTTCAAGCGCAAAAAAATACTGAAGAGAACGATGCGCTGATCGTCATCAAAGGTAAGTTAAAAGATAAACCCATCGTCGCCACAGCATTTGAATTCTCTTTTATGGGTGGTTCAATGGGTTCGGTCGTTGGCGAGCGTTTTGTGCGGGCTGTTCAAGCAGCGGAAGAAGCTTCAATACCGCTAGTTTGTTTTTCAGCCAGCGGTGGTGCCCGTATGCAAGAGGCCTTGATCTCTCTAATGCAAATGGCAAAGACCAGCGCGGCCTTATCAAGTCTATCCGCCAAAGGCATACCGTTTATCTCGGTACTTACCGATCCCACCATGGGCGGTGTCTCCGCCAGCCTAGCTATGCTCGGTGATATTAATGTTGGCGAACCCAAAGCCCTAATCGGTTTTGCCGGCCCACGTGTTATCGAACAAACCGTTAGAGAGACCTTACCCGAAGGCTTTCAGCGCAGTGAGTTTCTACTTGAGCATGGCGCAATTGATATCATCATTGATCGCCGTGAAATGCGCGATCGTTTACACAATATTCTTTCGATGTTGTCACCACCGGTGGTGTCGGGGGATGTGGTGGAGTCGAAAGAGGCGATTGAGTCGTAACATCAATAAACCTGTCATTCAAGACAATACGTAGTTGTAGGGTGTCAATGAGCGTAGCGAATTGCACCGACCACCAGATTTAGAAATACCGACACACGGTGCGATTATCATCGCACCCGACGGCAGTGTAGTTTTCTTTATTAGTGTGTTTCGCCTTTATGGCGAGTTACTTTTTTTACGCAAAAAGTAACCAAAAGCATTGCTCTAATCAGTCCTTGGCCTAATCGTCTATTTCAAGCACTCGCTCGGCGCCTGATAAAGTCGCAGGAGTTAAATGTGCGATTGTTTTCGATTTGCGGCAGATGAGCAGTGTTGTTAAATTGGCATATTGTAAAAAATAATCGGTCATGGAGGGCGTGTGGTTAGTGTTATGTTGATCCTTAGGACAAACTGTCATACATTTAATAACACTGCTGTCCCATTAACATGAGATAAAAAGGCTTAAACCTCAACTGATTG
>CAYUVE010000074.1:0-9934 GCA_964447985.1 uncultured Thiotrichales bacterium | reverse complement strand
GTGCCTTATCATGCCGCTGAAAGTTACCTCGCCAAACTGATTAAACTTGGCGAATCCGTCGCCATATGTGAACAAGTCGGGGATCCTAATACCAGCAAAGGGCCGGTTGAACGTAAAGTCGTACGTCTAGTCACCCCTGGAACGGTGACCGATGAAAGCATGCTCGAAGCAGAAAATGACAACCTGCTTATTGCTGCTTTTGTTGACAATGATCGCGCCGGAATCGCTGCCTTAGATATCAGTAGCGCGCGATTTTTTATTTCAGAACTAGATAGCATTAGCTTACTTGAAGATGAATTGACGCGTTTACGGCCAGCCGAATTACTTGTCCAAGAAGAACATCTACATCTATTTGGACATAACTATTTAAATAGAAAACAAAGCTTAGACGCTTGGGAATTCGACTTCGATAGTGCTAAGCAACTATTGTCAGAGCAACTCAAGCTACATGACTTAAATGGGCTAGGTTGTGAAGACACTCCCCTAGCCGTTCGCGCTGCGGGAGCATTACTACAGTATGCTCGTCGCACCCAGCAAAGTGTGCTGCCTCATATCAGCTCTCTACAGATTACTCAGCATAGTGACAATTTGCTGCTTGACTCAGCAAGCAGACGTAACCTCGAAATCGATATCAACCTTCAAGGCGGTCGCGATAATACGCTCGCCTCAATTATCGATCGCACCTCAACGACAATGGGCGGACGTTTATTACGCCGTTGGCTTAACACACCAATACGCAACCAAGACACCTTACGACAACGTTACCAAAGTGTGGCAACCTTACAAGCACCCGAAGCGCACGAGCCATTACAAGAGCATTTACGCCAAATTGGCGACATAGAACGTATCGTCAGCCGTGTCGCGTTAAAATCAGCAAGACCACGAGACCTAACCCAACTCAGAAGCTCTTTAGGCATCTTACCGGAACTTAGGCAGCGACTCGGTCAGCTTGACTCGCCCTTACTAAGAAACCTTTCATCTCATATTAACGAGCACGTTGACACCAAATCCTTACTCGCTAAAGCCGTCATTGATGAGCCACCACAACTCATTCGAGACGGTGGCGTTATTGCTGAAGGCTTTGATAGCGAACTCGACGAGCTGCGAGCACTCAGTAACAATGCAGATCAGTTTTTAATTGATCTTGAAGAAAAAGAAAAAGCGGAATCAGGCATTAGTAACTTAAAACTCGGTTACAACCGAGTCCATGGCTACTATATCGAAGTCAGCAAACTGCAATCGGAACAAGTCCCGCTACATTTTCAACGCCGACAGACATTAAAAAACGTCGAACGTTATATTACACCCGAGCTAAAGTCTTTCGAAGACAAAGTGCTAAGCGCCAGAGAACGTGCTCTAGCCAGGGAAAAACATCTCTATGAACAATTATTAGATGACTTAGCCGAGGATATACCCAATCTGCAAACCAGCGCCGATGCAATAGCGCAAATCGATGTCCTGACAAATTTTGCCCAACGCGCCTGGCAATTGGATTTCTGTCAGCCACAACTTAGTACACAACCTGGACTAAGCATAGAAAATGGTCGTCATCCCGTTGTTGAAGCCACGCTGGATGAGCCATTCACACCGAATAATGTGCAACTGGACGATAAACGCCGCATGTTGATTATTACCGGCCCCAATATGGGTGGTAAATCAACGTATATGCGCCAAACCGCCATCATTACCCTGCTCGCGCATTGTGGCTGTTTTGTTCCCGCTAAAAAAGCCGTCATTGGGCCATTCGATCGCATCTTTACTCGCATAGGCGCTTCCGATGATCTTGCAGGCGGCCGATCAACCTTCATGGTCGAAATGACCGAAACTGCCGCCATATTACATAACGCGAGCGAATACAGCTTAGTGCTAATGGATGAAGTCGGTCGTGGCACCAGTACGTTCGACGGCTTGTCACTAGCATGGGCCTGCGCAGAACATCTTGCCAAAAAAATACGCGCATTCACTTTATTCGCGACACACTACTTCGAACTAACCGCACTGCATTCAACTCAGCATGGTATCGCTAACGTCCACTTATCAGCCGTAGAGCATCACGACCGCATTGTTTTCTTACACAGCGTGAAAGAAGGCGCCGCCAGCCGTAGTTATGGCCTGCAAGTTGCGGCGTTAGCTGGTGTACCGAAAACAGTGATTAGTGCCGCCAAAAAACGACTCGATAAACTCGAAGAGCAACAAAGTAGCACGAATAACACGCCGCAGATTGACTTGTTTAGCAGCAAACCAAAAAACCATACTATTCATCCTGATCCTACTCTAGAAAAGTTAAAGCAGATTAATCCTGACGAAATGAATGCCAAACAAGCCTTAGATATTTTGTATGAATTAAAAGAAAGTAGCGAAGAGAATATTCATGACTGATAAATCATTGTCCTGTGATATTTATCGCTGCAATAATAAAGACGGCATGTATCTCTATGTCGAACACGCTAGTGATTTAAACAACATCCCCGATTTACTAAAAAAGAAAACAGGCAAACTTGAGCTAGCAATGACGCTAGATATCTCAGAGACAACGAAACTTGCTCAAGCTGATGCCAGCAAAGTTCTAACAGCCATCAAAGACCAAGGTTTTTACCTGCAAATGCCAGTTAGCCACATCGACTATATGCAGGAAGTGAATAAAGCTAATCATTTTCTTGGCAAAGAATCGCTCTAGCTCGTCGAGATTATCGTGAGCAAACCCTTCTGGGAAACCAAATCACTTGAGCAGCTCAACCGAGAAGAATGGGAATCGCTTTGCGACGGATGCGGCTTATGCTGTTTGCATAAACTCGAAGACGAAGACACAAACGAAGTTCACTATACCGACGTCGCCTGTCGCTTACTTGACCGCCACAAATGCCGTTGCACCAACTATCCGCAACGCCAGCAACTCGTCGATGATTGTTTAGTACTGAGCATCGAAGATATCCCACACTTTCACTGGCTGCCCAGCACATGCGCCTACCGATTACGTGCCGAAGGTAAACTATTGTATGACTGGCATCCATTGATATCGGGAGACCCCGAAAGCGTTCATAAAGCGGGTATCTCCGCGCGTGGGCGAACAAAAGCCAAGGAAGATGTACCCTGCATCGAGCTCGAAGATCACATCATCGATTGGGTCAGATAAAGGTCTATTTGACTTGATACAGTTAATTCAAAAAAAGCAATAATTCTTTACTAAACAAATAGTTATAGAAATTAACACGGAATAATGACTTGAATTACTCAAGTTAAACCGCCATACAAGTAGTTCGCCCTCGTCAATTAAGAGCGAATCGATTAAAATACGCGCCTTTTAAAGCGTTTTAAGCGGAGCAGAAGATGACCTTTGTTGTAATGGAAAATTGTATTAAATGTAAGTACACCGACTGCGTGGAAGTTTGCCCAGTCGATTGCTTTCATGAAGGTCCCAATTTTCTCGTCATCGACCCGGATGAATGTATTGACTGCACGCTATGTGAGCCAGAATGCCCAGCTGAAGCCATTGTGTCGGAAGATGACTTACCTGATGATCAAGCACATTTTCTCGAGCTTAATGCCGAGCTAGCGCAAGCCTGGCCGGTCATTACTGAGCAAATCGATCCGCCAGAAGATGCGGCTGAGTGGGACGGCAAAGAAGGCAAACTCGAACTCCTCGAGCGCTAGGGATCTACGCCTCTGACGACTCCCATTAATGACGACGGGAGCAACGTCGGCTCTCACATACTACTGCCTTTAGGCGAGGACCCTATAGCGGTTCTCGCCAAATCTATTATTGACGACCATAAAAGTCATCTGCCTGACTTATCGCATGTCGTCGTCTTTATCAATAACCCAAATAGAATTAGCAAACTGAGATTGGCACTGGTCAACGCGGCTAAAGAGCATGGTATCGCCGGTGTTATTGGACCACGTGTTTGCAGCTTACGTGATTTTGTCAGTGAGGAATGCCCACCACCTTTAACACTAATTGATAACCCGTCGCGTGAGCTAATGCTCTATCGGGCACTTAAACACCAACAAAGTGTTTTCGGTGATATTTCTACCTGGCTATTAGTAGATAACCTACTCTCTCTATTTGATGAGCTTACGCTTGCCAAAGTCAACTTACCAAAATCTGAGGGCGAGTTTATTGATGAGATAAGCAGAGCGTATGGCATGGAAGAAAATAACCTAAACCCGCTCAGCCGAGAAGCCAAAATCGTCTATACGCTGTGGTGCGCTTACTATGATGAGTTAAATGCCCATCAAAAAATGGATAAGGAAATGGCGTACCAGAATGGTCTACAGCAACTACAAGAGCAATCCTTAGCGGAATCGTTCTATGTGGCAGGTTATCACCGCCTCAGCCCCGCAGAAATTAGCTGGCTAAAACAGTTAGATAAAAAACAACAGTTACGCCTTATTTTACATAGCGAACCTGCCGAACAATCTCACGCCTGTCCACCGTCAATGCAGCTTCTAATCGAAAACTTCAGAACACAAGGGGTTATATATCATTCCGATTATCGCCAATTCTTGAATAACGTTTATGGCAACATCACTGATACAAGCCTGTTAACACGAGCCAAGGCTTTTAGTGAACAACACCCGAAAAAAAACATCCAGCAACAACTCAGTATTTCAGAGCATATCAGTGTCGAAAAAGAAGCCGAAGCCGTAGCGCTGCAACTGGCCATTTGGCGCGATCAGGGCATGCAAGACCTTGCCATTGTTACGGAGGATAGACGATTAGCACGACGTATTCGTGCCCTACTTGAACGCTATGGTTTATCTCTCAATGACTATACCGGCTGGGCACTGTCCACCACCAGTGCTGCCGCAGCGCTAGAGAGTTGGCTTAACTGTATAGAACAAGACTTTGCTTATCAGCCTTTGCTTAGTCTACTGAAATCACCCTTTATCCTACCTAATTGGGATCAGGAAGAACGCTCTAAAGCCTGCTTTCGTTTTGAGCAAGATATTATTCGCCACGAAAATATCCAGGCTAATCTGAATCGCTACCGTTTTTATATTCGCCTAAGACAACAACGCTTAAATTGGCAAAACAATCTTGTCACAGAGATTTTAGACGAACTAGAGTTTGCCGCAGAACCGTTACTCGAAGTATTTGCAAAAGAAACCAGCCTTAGTGAGTTGCTCGGCGCACTAGAACTCAGTTTACAAAGAATTGGTTTAAGTCAAACCTTACAAAACGATGTTGCCGGTCAAACGGTAATCGATACATTAACCCAGCTTCACCCACAGCATGAAAACACTAGCGAACCACTTAACTGGCAAGAATTTCGTTTATGGTTGGCGCGCAGCTTGGAGAACAGTTATTTTCAACTAGAACGCCAAGATGGCAGCATCGCCTTATTGCCTATTACGCAATCTAACTTAGAACGCTTCGATGGTTTAGTCATCGCAGCGGCTGATGCCAACCACCTACCCATGGTCTCTGCGGCATCGCCACTATTTAATCAAGCTGTTCGCGCAGAACTGGGCTTACGGACCTTAAATGAAGAGCGTCAAACCATGCTTTATCATTTTCGACGACTATTAGAATCAGCATCGCAGGTGCATATCACCTACGCTACTGATAATCATGGTGAACCGCAAAGTATTAGCCCCTGGGTAGAACTATTGAACGCCTTTCATCAACTGAGCTATGGCGACGACTTACACGATGACTCTCTTAGCTATACATTGTCTGAAAAAGAAAAGTTGCTAAAGCAGAATGCAAAAGCAAATGGACACTCTGATCCAGCGAGTACTGCCGTATTATCGCAATTATTACCTGACATTTATTCAGCATACAGCTACCAGGAAATCATTAACTGCCCTTACCGTTTTTACTTAAGCCAATGCTTAAAACTTGCAGCCCCCGAAGAGATACGAGAAGCCCTACAAAAAGCAGACTACGGTGAGTTAATTCATCGATGCTTACAAGCGCTTCATAGCCATGTCTCTGGTTTATCTGGCCCGTTTAATTCCGCCTTTTCCACGGCTACGCGACAAGATGCTATAACTTTGTTAAATCAAATTTCAGAGCAAGTCTTCACCACGGAGCTAGAACAAAACAGTATTCACCGTGTTTGGCTTACTCGCTGGCAGCGCCAAATACCTGCTTATATTGATTGGCAAATCAAGCAAGCAAAAAACAGCAGTAAAGTGATCGAAACAGAAATTGCTATTACAACCGAAGCCGAGCCAAATAAACCACAACTCAAAGGCCGCTTAGACCGCATTGATAGCAATGATGATGGCGAAGTCATCATTGACTATAAGACCGGCGGCAGCGCCGCCGCAGCAGATATTTTGGATGGAGAATCAGTCCAGCTACCTTTTTACACCATGCTTCGTCAAAGTAATACCATTGCCTGTAAATACGTAACAATAGACGACAAAATTAAAGAAACCGTTATTGAACAACCCGAATTATCAATAATTAGCGAGCTTAATCACGAACGACTCAACACCATTCATTTGCAACTCAAGAATAATCAAGCGGTCACCGCATGGGGAGATGACATTGTCTGTCGCTATTGCGATTACCAAGGTGTATGCAGAAAGCAAAGCGTTACTGAGAACCATTAATGCACGCACTAGACACTAGTAAAAATATTTCAGTAAGCGCTTCCGCTGGTTCTGGTAAAACATATTTATTAGTCAGCCGCTTGTTACGCTTGTTACTAGAAGGTGTTACACCCAGCAGCGTTGTAGCCGTCACCTTTACTCGTAAAGCAGCGGGTGAAATGTATGAACGACTCAATGAACGACTTTATGACTTAGCATCAATAAGTCAATCTGATCTTACAACGGAACTGACTGCAATTGGACTTGATGACAGTTATAGTGACAAAGCACGCAGCCTCTACGAAACACAACTGCTATCACATGAAAAAATTAAAATTACTACGTTTCACGCCTTTTGCCATGATTTATTACAACGCTTTCCGCTAGAGGCCGACGTCCCACCCGGTTTTGAGCTACTAGAATCAAGTACTTTACTGAAGCATCAAGCGTGGCAGCGTTTATTACAAGCTAGCACCCAAGAACAAAACCATCCTTTAAACCAGCATTTTAATCAGTTGTTTGAAGAATGTAGCAGTTCGACAAGTGTAGAGCGGTTATTACTCGATGACTTTCTTGAGCACCGTAGCGATTGGTGGGCTTTTACTCAAGGCCAAAACAAGCCTATTGAATTTGCTTACCAGTCGATAAGAAAAACGCTTCAGCTTGAATATTTATCTATAGAGAACGCCTTAAAAGATCAAGCCATCACTTTCGACGAAGAACTTCGTATTGAACTACTGGAGTTTAGATCGCTTTTACTCAAACATAACACCAAAACCAATAGCCAGTTTGCCGAGCAATTAGAACAGGCTTTAAAACCCGAGATCACAAAATTAAATGAGTTAAAACAACTACAAAGCGTATTTTTTACTACTGGCGGCTCATTACGTGCACGCAAAGAAAGCAAGACCCAAGCAGCGAAAATGGGAGAAAGCGGCCAAGCACGCTTTCTCTCTCTACACCAGTCCCTAGCCGATAAGGTTGCTACTTTACTCGACAAACATAATAGAGAGCTAACCGCTCGCTTTAACTTATCGTGGTTAACGATTGGGCTTGAGTTACTAAATAACTTCCAACAACTCAAACAGGAACAACAATGTCTCGATTTTGCTGATCTCGAATGGAAGGTCTATCAATTACTTTCAGATCAAGAACAATCCACCTGGGTGCAATACAAACTCGATCAACGCATCAACCATATTTTGATCGATGAATTTCAGGATACCAACCCTACGCAATGGCAAATGCTTTACCCGCTATTAGAAGAAATTACTTCCGTTAACAATAATATAGAAAGAAAACGTAGCCTGTTTATAGTTGGTGATAGCAAACAATCTATTTATCGTTTTCGCCGTGCCGAGCCTGCGTTATTTTCTGCTTGCCAGCATTGGCTAGATCAGCGACAAAGCCAACATCAGAGCATCAATCTTAATCATTCATGGCGCTCATCACCCGCCGTCATTGATTTCGTCAATCAAGTTTTCTCTACATCAGAACTGGCTAATAAACTTAGTCAGTTCGAGCCGCATGACACCCATCGGGAGAATTTATCAGGCCATACAGAAATACTACCTTTGATACCTATCCCTACTTCTGAAGAAGACGAAGAGGAAGCTGAAGAAGACATTATACTTCGCAACCCCTTAGAAACACCCAGAGAGATTGAATGTGACGACCGCTATGCCGCCGAAGGCGAGCAAATCGCTAATACTATTAAAAACCTTATAGAAGAAAAGACTCTTGTGACTGCGGATGGCGCATCACGACCAGCCAACTACGGTGATGTCATGATTCTGGTTAAACGACGCACTCACGTCGGCGACTATGAACAAGCTCTGCTCGCTCAAAATATTCCGTTTATTGGCACACAAAAGAAATCATTGCTCGGCACGTTGGAAATTCAAGACATGATTCAGCTATGTAATACCCTGCTGACACCACATAGCAATTTAGCGCTTGCCGTCGTCCTACGTTCACCCTTATTTTCATGCAGTGATAATGATCTGATGACACTAGCGATATATGTCAAAGAACATAATGTCTCTTGGTTTTCTGCTTTAGAAGCACTAGCCGAGAATAGCGATTCACTCAGCACTAAACTGGCTACCGCCTATCAATCAATAAAATATTGGCAAAGTCTAGCTGGAACACTTCCTGTACACGATTTACTCGACCGTATTTACCACGAAGGCGGCATTATTACCCGTTATATACAAGCTTTTCCTAAACATCTAAAAAATAGAGTTAGCACTAACCTCATTCGCTTTATCGAACTGGCTTTAGAAATTGATAGCGGCCGCTACCCTAGCTTACAAAAATTTATATACCGTTTAGAACTGCTAAGCCAAAGAGATGAATCACCGGATGAAGCCAAGGCCAATGAAAATCAAGACGCTGTGCGGATACTAACTATTCATTCTGCCAAAGGTCTGGAAGCCCCTATTGTTATTCTTGCAGATGCAACCAATCAAGAGCGCCGCCATGCACGCCACAAAACGCTAATCGATTGGCCTGCGAGTAATGATAAGCCTAGCCATTTTTTAATCTCCAGCATGCATCGCAATACGTTATGCGATAAGCTCATTGATCAAGACAACATTAAGTCTGATAACGAAGAAGCTAATTTACTATATGTAGCGCTTACGCGAGCTAAACAAAAGCTGTATATCAGTGGCGTAGAGACACGTAAAGGACGCTGGCAAGATAGTTGGTATGGCCAAATGGCTCACCAACTTGATAATGACTTTGATTACGAACACGGTTGGCAAAGCACTTACGAAGGTACTCAGTTAAATACAACACCAGCTCCGACAGAAACATTTAAGCAACCAACATTACTGGCTATTCCGCCTAAACTCAGCATTCAAAACGAAGCGACTAACGAGAAGAAAAATAAACTAGACCGAGAAGCTGCCGAATATGGTGAAGCCGTTCATCGCTATCTAGAACTGTTAACAAGTGAACGACTTTCACCTAGCACATCAATTGATGACGCATTAAGACATTTCACATTATCCTCTAATAACAGTATTAATCTTTCCGCCTGCTGGCAAGAAGCATTGGCAGCATTTATAGAACCAAGTTTACAAAGTATATTTGATAACCAGAATTATGATATTGCCTACAATGAACTACCTATCCAGGTCATGGACAACCACCACCTTTATGGCATTGTCGACCGGCTTGTACTAAAAACAGATGAAGCAATTATTATTGATTACAAAAGTGGGCAGCAAGATTCGGATAACTTACATGAAGCAGCTGAATTACATCGTCAACAGTTATCGCGCTATCGCCAAGCCGTAAAGACTTTATGGCCAGACAGACAGGTTCGTGCGGCAATTGTTTTCACCGCACATAGACAAATGATTGAATTAGATTTTTAGGAGGC
>CAYUVE010000073.1:0-9952 GCA_964447985.1 uncultured Thiotrichales bacterium | reverse complement strand
CATCAAGTGGTTTGTCGGATGATGAAATTGACAAGATGGTAAGAGACGCCGAAGCCCACGCCGAAGACGATAAGAAATTCCAAGAGCTGGTTGCAGCGCGTAATACGGCAGACACTATGATTCATGCTGTAACGAAATCGATGGAAGACCTAGGCGATAAGCTTGAGGCGGATGAAAAGACGCAGATCGATGCCGCGATTGACGCCTTGAAGGAAGCGATCAAAGGTGATGACATTGATGAAATCAATGCCAAGACCAAAGATCTTACCGATGCTTCAGGCAAGATGGCTGAGCGTGCCTATGCAGAGCAGCAAGCTAAAGCGGGTGATGCGGGTGCAGCAGACGTTGATCCAGCAGCGGATAGTAGCGCGAGCAGCTCGACTGCTGGCGACGATAACGTTGTTGATGCTGATTTTGAAGAAGTAGACGACAAGAAGTAGTATTCGAAAGTTCTACAATAATAAAAGTGAGGCGCTGAGCGAATGTCAAAGCGGGATTACTATGACGTGCTCGGCGTCGAGCGCAATGCGAGTGAAGACGAGTTAAAAAAAGCCTATCGTCGTCTTGCCATGAAGTATCACCCTGATCGTAATCAAGGTGATACCGACACCGAAGAAAAATTCAAAGAAGCGAAAGAAGCTTACGAAGTTCTTAATGACGCGCAAAAACGTGCTGCCTATGACCAATTTGGTCATGCCGGTCTAGGCGGTGGAGCGGGTGGCGGTGGCGCTGGTCCCGGCAGCTTCAGCGATATTTTTGAAGATGTCTTTGGCGATATTTTCGGTGGTGGCCGTGGCGGCGGACGCGGTCATGGTGGTGCTAATCGAGGCTCTGACCTTCGTTACGATCTCGAGCTTTCCCTAGAAGATGCCGTAGCCGGTACGACAGTTAAGATTCGCGTACCGACACGCGTAAAATGTAAAACCTGTAATGGTAGTGGCGCCAAACCCGGTTCTAAGCCGGTGACTTGCGAAACCTGCGGTGGCCATGGCCAGGTTCGTGTGCAACAAGGTTTCTTTTCCATCCAGCAGACGTGTCCGACCTGTCGTGGTAAGGGCACGGTAATTAGTGATCCATGTGATACTTGTCATGGTCAGGGTCGTGTACAAGAAAGTAAAACACTGTCTGTAAAAATTCCACCGGGTGTTGATAGTGGCGATCGTATTCGTCTCAGTGGTGAAGGTGAAGCGGGAGAGCATGGCGGCCCAAGCGGCGATTTATACGTGCAAGTTCGGGTTAAGCCGCATGAATTGTTTAGCCGCGAAAATGCCGATCTGATTTGTGAAGTGCCGATAGATATCGTTACCGCATCGCTGGGCGGTGAGTTAGAGATCCCTACGTTAAATGGCCGGGTAAGATTAAAAGTACCGGCAGAAACTCAAACAGGTAAAGTATTTCGCTTGCGAGGTAAGGGCGCACGCACCGTACATAGCGATGGCGTTGGTGATTTACTATGTCAAGTTAGTGTCGAAACACCGGTTAATTTAACTGCTGAGCAAAAAGAATTGATGCAAAAACTGCAGCAAACGATGTCTGAGAGTAATCAAGAGCATAGTCCTAAGTCTAAGTCTTGGCTGGACAGCGTAAAAAAAATATTTGATGATATCCGTTTCTCATAATTAGAGATGAACTAGCATCATGACAAAAGTCGCTATCGCCGGTGCAGGTGGACGAATGGGGCGTCGATTAATCGAAGCCTGTGCACAGTATTCCGATCTACAATTAGCTGCCGCAGTAGAATTTACTAATCACGCAACCATAGGTAGTGATGCCAGTGTTGTTGCCGGGCTTCAGCCTTCTGGCGTCAAAATCAAAGATGATATGGCAGGTGCGACACGGCTAAGTGATGTGCTAATCGACTTTACCTTGCCTAACGTCACTGAGACCAATATCAAATTATGCCGTCGCCACGACTGTAAAATGGTAATCGGTACTACGGGGCTCAGCGAAGAGCAGCACGCCATGATCCGAGAGGCATCCGAAGATATCGCTATCGTTTTCGCACCCAATATGAGTATTGGCGTCAATATTTGTTTTAGATTATTAGAGATAGCATCTAAGGTATTAGGCGATAGCTCTGATATAGAGATTATCGAAGCCCACCATCGTCACAAAGTGGATGCGCCGTCGGGTACCGCTTTGCGCATGGGTGAGATTGTGGCCGATTCCTTGGGTCGAGACTTAAAAGAATGCGCCGTCTATGGCCGTGAAGGGCATACTGGCGAGCGTGATTCGCAGACCATTGGCTTTGAGACCATTCGCGCAGGTGATATTGTCGGTGAGCACACGGTGATGTTCGCTTCCGAAGGTGAGCGAGTTGAAATTACCCATAAGGCCTCAAGCCGTATGACCTTTGCTAGCGGTGCCGCGCGCGCAGCAAGCTGGTTAGCGCAACATGATAAGGGCTTATTTGATATGCAAGATGTTTTAGGTCTGCGCGATCTGTAGCGTCCGATTAAGATGGCTGACGGTTATATTCCCATTGATTGCAGCCTTCACGACTATATTGAAATAGCCTGCCTGAAAAAATACTTGTTACGACTTGAATTGCGCGATGACTCGGTCTTACAAGCTGTCGCTAAATCGACAGAGACGCGTGAAGATAAAACTGAGTGGTTGATACTGATGGATGGCGAAGTCAGGCACACCATCCGCCTCGATAAGATTTCTGCTTTTACCCCTTTGACTGAAAATGCCGATTTTGGTCGTATTGTTTTAAACGATTAAACGTTCCGTATTCGCCGCAATCTTTACATGGACAGTAGGGGGGGCAATAGCGTAAAATTCCCTCTCAATCACGCAGGCTGGATGGCCTGACGTTCTAGCAGTCGGGAGGCCCTATACCCTCCCGTTTTTTGTGTCTTACGTATTTTTTCGGGAGTTCAGAATTTGTCTGATCAGGCCTTACTTGCGCTCGAAGACGGTACCGTCTTTAGGGGTGAGTCAATTGGTGCGCAAGGTCATACGGTAGGT
The DNA here is from genome assembly GCA_964447985.1 of uncultured Thiotrichales bacterium. GTDB lineage: Bacteria > Pseudomonadota > Gammaproteobacteria. The sequence continues at coordinate 6,979 of CAYUVE010000073.1, read as the reverse complement.
GAAGTAGTTTTCAATACCGCCATGACCGGCTATCAGGAAATTCTCACAGACCCTTCTTATTTTAAACAACTCGTCACACTGACTTATCCGCATATTGGCAATACAGGCGTCAACCGGGAAGATACCGAATCACGCCAAATTTATGCCTCCGCGCTGATTGTGCGAGATGTTCCTTCTACCCATAGCTGTTGGCGACAAGAGGGTGATTTAGGTTCTTATTTACGCGAGTCGAATGTTGTTGCCATTGCCGGTATCGATACGCGTCGTTTAACGCGTTTATTACGTGACAAAGGTGCTCAAGGCGCATGTTTAATCGCTGGATCAGATCCCGATGAGGAAGCAGCCGTAAAAATGGCGCGAGACTTCCCTGGCTTAAAAGGTATGGATCTGGCAAAGGAAGTCACAATTGGTAACTCATACAAGTGGCAAGACACCGTTTGGCAACTTAACGGCGGGCATAAAGATTTTACTGCAAGGTCTAATTACCGCGTCGCCGCGTACGACTTCGGTGTTAAACATAATATTTTACGTTTGTTGGTAGACCGAGGTTGCGAAGTCATCGTATATCCGGCAATGACTCCTGCAAGCGAGATTATTGCTAGCAAGCCCGATGGTGTTTTTCTATCGAATGGTCCAGGTGATCCAGAGCCTTGCGATTACGCCATCGAAAACATCAAACAAATTTTAGAGACAGATATTCCAGTGTTTGGTATTTGTCTTGGTCATCAGTTATTAGGTTTAGCCAGTGGCGCACAAACCGAGAAAATGAAGTTTGGTCATCACGGTGCTAATCATCCGGTTCAAGATTTAGCCTCTGGTCAAGTACTTATCACCAGTCAAAATCATGGTTTTGCTGTATCAGAACAAAGCTTACCTGATAATTTAGAAGTCACTCATCGTTCTTTGTTCGATGGCACCGTCCAGGGCATTAAACGTACTGATAAGGCGGCCTTTAGTTTTCAAGGTCATCCAGAAGCCAGCCCAGGCCCGCATGATGTTCAGCCTTTGTTTGATCAATTTATCGACATGATGAAGTCTTAGCATGCCAAAACGTAACGATATTCAAAGCATTCTTATCATTGGCGCCGGACCGATTGTGATTGGGCAGGCCTGTGAGTTTGATTACTCCGGTGCGCAAGCGTGTAAAGCACTCAAAGAAGAAGGTTATCGAGTAATCCTTGTTAACTCTAATCCTGCCACCATCATGACTGACCCCGGTATGGCCGATGCGACTTACGTCGAGCCAGTCGACTGGCGGGTAGTACAACATATTATCGAAAAAGAGCGGCCCGATGCGATTCTGCCGACTATGGGTGGTCAGACTGCCCTGAATTGTGCCTTAGATCTTGCTAGCCATGGCGTATTGGATAAGTACGGTGTCGAGCTTATCGGCGCTAAGGAAGATGCGATAGATAAAGCCGAAGACCGTGATCGCTTCCGTATGGCCATGGATGCCATTGGCCTGAGTGTGCCGCGTTCTTATATCGCCCACAGTATGGATGAAGTCATGCAAGCGCATGGCGATATCGGTTTTCCAACTATTATTCGTCCTTCATTTACCTTAGGCGGCAGTGGTGGTGGTGTTGCTTATAACCGCGAAGAGTTGATAGAGATTTGCGAGCGCGGCTTTGATCTATCGCCAACCAATGAATTGCTAATTGAAGAATCGATTATTGGTTGGAAAGAATTTGAAATGGAAGTGGTGCGTGATCGTAGAGATAATTGCATCATAATCTGCTCGATTGAAAACCTGGACCCGATGGGTGTTCATACCGGTGATTCAATTACCGTAGCACCCGCACAAACTCTAACTGATAAAGAATACCAGTTGCTGCGCAATGCTTCGATCGCTGTGTTACGTGAAATCGGTGTCGATACCGGCGGATCAAACGTTCAGTTTGCGATTAACCCCAAAGATGGTCGTTTGGTGGTTATTGAAATGAATCCGCGCGTGTCGCGTTCATCGGCCTTAGCATCAAAGGCAACGGGTTTCCCAATTGCAAAGATAGCAGCTAAATTAGCGGTAGGTTATACGCTGGATGAACTGCGTAATGATATTACCGGGGGCTTAACGCCAGCGTCGTTTGAGCCTACCATCGATTATGTGGTCTCCAAGATACCTCGCTTTACGTTCGAAAAATTTCCCCAAGCCGAAGATGTGCTCAGTACGCAAATGAAATCTGTCGGCGAAGTCATGGCCATGGGCCGTACCTTCCAGGAATCATTTCAAAAGGCATTACGCGGACTTGAGATTGGTGTGAGTGGCTTGGACGAGCAGTTTGATCACGAATCAGCCGATGTGCTTGAACAAATTCGAGCTTATCTTCGCGTGCCAAGACCCATGCGTATCTGGGTAGTGGCTGATGCGCTGCGTGCAGGTATGGGTGTTAACGAATTGCACGCTATCACACGTATTGATCCATGGTTCTTATCTCAAGTTGCGGAGATAGTAGAAGCAGAAGCATCGATAGCAAACCACTCGCTATCCGATATCGATGCGCAAACGATGTTGGCGCTAAAACGTAAGGGCTTTTCAGATAAGCGTTTGGCAGCATTGGTCGATGTAAGCGAGTCTGACATCAAATCTCAGCGACAAACATTAGGTGTTAAGCCAGTTTTTAAACGTGTTGATTCGTGCGCAGCGGAATTTGCTACCAGTACCGCCTATCTTTATTCGACCTATGAAGAAGAATGCGAAGCGGAACCAAGTGATAAACCTAAGATCGTTATTCTTGGTGGCGGACCGAATCGTATTGGTCAGGGTATCGAATTCGATTATTGCTGTGTACACGCGGCTTTGTCATTACGCGAAGCGGGTTATGAAACCATTATGGTCAATTGTAACCCTGAGACTGTTTCTACCGACTATGACACCTCAGATAGACTCTATTTCGAGCCCTTAACGCTGGAAGATGTATTAGAAGTTATCGCTGTCGAAAAACCAAAAGGCGTCATCGTTCAATACGGTGGCCAAACGCCTTTGAATTTAGCGCGTGCTTTAGCTGAGGCTGGAGCACCGATTATTGGTACTTCACCCGATGCCATTGATCGAGCGGAAGATCGAGAACATTTCCAGCATATTGTTAACGAGCTAGGCTTGCTGCAACCGCCCAATGCGACAGCCACGAATGAACAACAAGCCTTAGAATTGGCAGAAGGGATTGGTTTTCCATTAGTTGTTAGGCCATCTTATGTTTTAGGTGGTAGGGCAATGGAGATCGTTCATGATATCAGTGATCTTGAGCGCTATATGCGTGAAGCCGTTAAGGTTTCAAATGATGCGCCGGTGTTGCTAGACCGCTTTCTTGATGATGCGATAGAGGTGGATGTAGACGCAGTATGTGATGGCGAGCATGTCACCATAGGTGGCATCATGCAGCATATCGAGCAGGCCGGCGTGCATTCCGGTGATTCGGCTTGTTCATTGCCACCTTATAGTTTGTCGGTAGAGATTCAGACAGAAATTAAAAGACAAATGCGTGAACTGGCTGCGGCTCTGGGTGTGGTTGGTTTAATGAACGCGCAGTTCGCCGTAAAAGGCGAGAAGGTGTATTTAATTGAAGTCAATCCACGTGCTTCACGAACGGCGCCGTTTGTTTCAAAAGTGGTTGGTTATTCTCTAGCGAAGATTGGCGCTTTATGCATGGTCGGCAAAACCTTATCAGAGCTCGGTTGTGATAAAGACGTTGAAGTGCCTTACTATGCCGTAAAAGAAGCGGTATTCCCGTTTTCGAAATTCCTTGGTGTTGATCCATTGCTCGGTCCCGAGATGAAATCTACTGGGGAAGTCATGGGAGTAGGTAGAAGTTTTGCTGAAGCCTTTGCCAAATCGCAAATGGCTGCAGGAAGTTTTCTTAAAGCGGGCGGTCGCGCCTTTATAAGCGTTAGAGATGCCGATAAGGAAGCAGCAATCGATATCGGTCGCGACCTTTCTGCGTTGGGTTGTGAGCTGGTCGCGACGGGTGGAACTGCCAAAGCGCTTGAATCCGCTGGCTTGAAGGTAGAAACTGTATTAAAGGTAACCGAAGGTCGCCCGCATGTGGTTGATATGATCAAGAACGGCGAAATTGCTTTTATCGTTAATACTACGGAAGGTAAGCAAGCGATTGCCGACTCGTATTCGATTCGACGCGAAGCGCTGCAACATAAGATTCCATACACCACAACCATCGCCGGTGCGCGCGCCAGCTGTATGGCAATGGCCAAAGGTTACAATTACGATGTCTACGCATTACAGACATTACACGAGGAATTGCATTAGGAAAATCTATGGATAAAGAACCCGTTACATTAAAAGGCGCTGAGCGTTTGCGTGAAGAATTGCATCAACTAAAAAGCGTTGATCGGCCACGTATCGTTGAAGCCATAGCGACAGCGCGTGAGCACGGTGATTTAAAAGAGAATGCTGAATATCACGCCGCTAAAGAACAACAGGGTTTTCTTGAAGGTCGTATTCGGGAAATAGAAGGTCGTTTAAGTCATGCCCAAATTATTGACGTGTCTTCTTTGAAACCTGGTGACAAAGTCGTGTTCGGTGCAAAAGTTGTATTAATAAATACGGATACTGATGAAGAAGTGACTTATCAAATCGTCGGTGATTTAGAAGCGGATATTGGGCAAGGTTTGTTATCAATCAATTCACCCGTCGCCAGAGCTCTAATTGGTAAAGAGGTCGGGGATATCGCCACAGTTAACGCACCGGGTGGCGAAATAGAATATGAAATAGATTCAGCGACCTACGACGGCTAGTTGTGTTGACTTCTAAGCTCAATATTGGTGAAAGCCTTATTCTAACGTTTTGGGTTGGCGCCACTTGGGCAATAGGTTATCTCGCAGCACCTGTGCTATTTAATTTTCTTGCCGATGACCGGCAATTAGCTGGGTCTATCGCGGGTGAGATGTTACGTGCTGTACTCACAATCGGTCTTGTCTGCGGAGTAATACTATTAGTCACTAATACCATTAGTGGTCTCAAGGATGCATTAAGATCTTGGCGTTGGTGGGTTATCGTGGTGATGTTAGTAATTACTTTGGCTAGCCTATATGGAATTCACCCAATGATTGTTGAGCTTAAATTACAAAAGGAATTGATGGATGCCGCAGAATATAAATCACAGTTTGGCAAGTTACATGGATTGTCTTCAGCACTTTATTTGGTATTGAGTATCCTCGGGTTAGTGCTTGTCGCCTTTGGGCTGCGCCGATCTTCAAGCGAACAGATTTAGAATCTAAATCAACCGTGCAAAAAATCAGCTTATTTACGACTTTTATTGGTTTTGCACTAATCATACGCAGCACTTATTATTATTTTACCACTGAGCAAGCTTTTGACTTTCGCTCCGCTTTAACTGGAGTTGTTCTCGTAATTATCGGTGCCTACCTCTCTCGACGTTTCCCGACTCACTAGCTACTAGTCTAAACCTTTGCGGAAAATGGACGCTACTGCAGAAGAGGGATTTTCTGTCTTAGTCAGATCTAGGAGTAGGAGGAAGGGATATGCCGACGCCAGCTAGCAATGTCACGTCTATTGAGCAAAAACCGCTGAGCCCAGAGGCGGAATCGTTTAAGCAGTGTTTAGTTAAAAGCCTGTTATACAACGTAGGTAAGGACGGCCATATTGCCACGCCGCGGGATTGGCTTCATAGCTTGGCATTTGAAGTACGCAACCGCTTGACTGAGCATTGGATGGCAACAATGCAAAGCTATTACGCCGAAGATACTAAGCGGGTTTACTATCTATCTCTTGAATTTCTGATTGGTCGTTCTCTCACAAACGCCTTACTTTCTTTAGGCCTATATGAGCCATGTCGAGAAGCTTTGGCTTCTATGGATATGGATATCGAGGAGCTTTGCGATCTGGAATACGATGCTGCCTTGGGTAATGGTGGTCTTGGTCGTTTAGCAGCCTGTTTTCTCGATTCCATGGCTAGTTTACAAATACCTGGCTATGGCTACGGTATTCGCTATGACTATGGCATGTTCCGCCAGGAAATTCGTTACGGTAAACAGGTGGAGCATCCAGATAACTGGTTACGCTACGGTAATCCTTGGGAGTTTGGGCGCCCGGAATCTATATATCGTGTGAAATTCTACGGTAAAAGTACCCAATATTCGGATGAAAATGGCAATAATCGATATCAGTGGGTTGGTACGGAAGATATTATTGCCATGGCCTATGACACACCTGTTCCTGGCTATGGTAATAATACGGTTAACAATATGCGCCTTTGGGCAGCTAAGGCTAGCCGCGATTTTAATCTTCAGTATTTTAATGAAGGGGATTATATTAAGGCGGTAGAAGATAAGACCTTGTCTGAAAACCTTTCTAAGGTTTTATATCCTGATGACTCGACAGATAGTGGTCGCGAGCTTCGACTCCAGCAACAATACTTTTTTGTTAGTGCTTCTCTTCAAGATATTTTGAGGAGATTCAGTAAGTTCCATGACTCTTTTGATGAATTACCTAATAAGGTCTCTATTCAGTTAAACGATACCCATCCTTCAATATCTGTCGCGGAATTGATGCGCATTCTCATGGATGTGCATTTATACGATTGGGATCGTGCTTGGAAGGTTACTCAGCAGACCTTTTCCTATACCAATCATACCTTATTACCCGAGGCACTTGAGACTTGGCCGGTTGAGTTATTTGAGCGGGTATTGCCACGTCATTTACAGATTATTTATGAGATTAATCATCATTTCTTGAAGCAAGTTATGTATTGGCGCCCCGGAGATGGTGAGGTGTTGAGTCGTTTGTCGATTATTGATGAAAGCAGTGGTCGGCGTGTACGTATGGCGCATCTCGCCATTGTCGGTAGTCACAAGGTGAATGGCGTCGCGGCCTTACATTCCGATTTGATGCAGAAAACTATTTTTGCTGATTTTCATGCGTTTTATCCCGATAAATTTACCAATGTCACAAATGGTGTCACACCACGTCGTTGGTTAAATCAGGCTAATCCATCGTTGAGTCACT
>CAYUVE010000072.1:0-10248 GCA_964447985.1 uncultured Thiotrichales bacterium | reverse complement strand
CGTGGTACTGCGCGTAGAGGCCGTAGAGGGGCCCATGCCGCAAACTCGCTTTGTTACCCAAAAAGCCTTTGCCAAAGGCCTAAAACCCATAGTTGTAGTGAATAAAATTGACCGCCCCGGCGCGCGCCCGGACTGGGTCATCGATCAAACCTTTGAATTATTCGATCAACTTGGTGCCACCGACGAGCAGCTCGATTTCCCTATTGTTTACACCTCGGCCATTGGTGGCTATGCCACACTTGATGCCGAAGACATCAACCCCGATGGCAATATGGAACCTCTATTTGAGACAATACGCGACCATGCGCCAGCGCCTGACGTTAGCGTCGATGGCCCATTTCAAATGCAGGTCACTTCGCTGGACTACTCCAGCTATGTCGGCGCTATTGGTATTGGTCGTATTACCCGCGGCAAAATTAAAACCAATACACCAATAGTATTGGTTGACCCAGAAGACAAACAACGCAACGCGCGCATTTTACAAGTGCTTGGTTTCTTAGGTTTAGAACGTGTTGAAACTGAAGAAGCCGAAGCCGGCGATATCGTCGCCATCACAGGTGTAGAGAATATTCGTATCTCCGACACGCTCTGTGATCCAGAAACACCAGAGAAGCTCCCAGCACTTAGCGTTGACGAGCCCACCATTTCAATGAGCTTTCACGTAAACAACTCACCTTTTGCGGGCAAAGAAGGCAAATATGTCACCAGCCGCCAGTTACGCGAGCGTTTTGATAAAGAACTCATTCACAACGTGGCTCTACGTGTTGAAGACACCGAAGACCCTAACGTCTTTTTGGTATCGGGCCGCGGTGAGCTACATTTATCAATCTTAATCGAAAACATGCGCCGTGAAGGCTTTGAAATGGCCATCGGTCGGCCACAAGTCATCACCAAAGAAATCGATGGCGAAATGCAAGAACCTTGGGAACAGCTCACCGTAGACGTAGAAGACAGCGCCCAAGGCGCCGTCATGGAGAAACTCGGCGAGCGCGGCGGTAATTTACGCAATATGGCACCCGATGGTAACGGCCGCGTACGTTTGGAATATGAAATCCCCGCCCGCGGCCTCATCGGTTTTCGCACCGAGTTTATGACCGCCACCTCCGGCACCGGTTTGATGTATCACAGCTTTGAACGTTATGCGCCGGTCAAAACTGGTGAACTCGCTCAGCGTCAAAACGGCGTGTTGATATCAAACGGCACCGGCAAAAGCTTGGGTTATTCCTTATTTAACCTACAAGAACGCGGACGCTTGTTTATCGGTCACGGCCAAGACCTCTATGAAGGCCAAATCATCGGCATTCACTCACGTGACAACGATTTAACTGTTAACCCATTAAAGGGAAAACAGTTAACAAACGTTCGGGCATCAGGTACAGACGACAATATTGTGCTGACACCGCCAATCATTTTTGATTTGGAACAAGCCATCGAGTTTATCGACGATGATGAACTCGTTGAAGTAACTCCTGAGTCTATTCGTATCCGTAAGAAGTTTTTGTTAGAGCACGAGCGAAAACGTGCTAGCCGTACAAAGATCGCTTCATAGGGATAGGGTTTGTCTAAACCAGACGAATAAAGAATAATGAAATACGCTAATGGTGGTGAAGTCAAGCTAGGTGATGAAGTTAAGTTAGGTGATGATAAAAATGGAATAGTTGTATGTTCGATAGACACAAATGAATATTCAACCGAACATCCCAGAGAGCAATGGAGCTATTTAAACAAAGGGGTGATGATTAACTTTCCCTCATACGGATTAATTCATTTTGAAGAACCGGACCCTGACCTGCAACTAATCTGTAGACATTCGCCGAATTAACATACAGCTAAAGTCAAAACCTACCTAGCGGTAAATTTATTTCAATGAAACGCGCAGCGGTTCTAAGAGTGACCAGAACAAGCAAAGCGAATTCGGGGAATACTTAATGAAGCACAGAGTGATTCTAAGTGCGACCAGAACGAGTAAAGCGAGTTCAGGAAGTACTTAATGAAGCACAGAGTGATTCTAAGTGCGACCAGAACGAGTAAAGCGAGTTCAGGAAGTACTTAATGAAACGCGCAGCGGTTCTAAGTGGTGCCGGAGATAGGAGTCGAACCTACGACCTTCTCATTACGAATGAGCTGCTCTACCAACTGAGCTACACCGGCTTTTACAAAAGTTTTCCTTGCCATCCATGGCGTTATATCGGAGACACTGTCACCCCCAGCCCGCACTTCCTTGTGCGGGCGTTCATCCGCTGCGAAATGACGTTAGGTCATTTCGGTCGGCTTCACCCAACTGAGCTACACCGGCGTTCTTTATTTAAATCGTCAACGATTATAAATATTTGCGACTCAATGGCAAATTAAACCAAAGCATATTCATCTGGCTCAATTTCAGGTTCGACACCTTCTAAAATATCTGCCATCAACTGTGCAGAGGCGGGCGCCATCGCAATACCGTTGCGAAAATGGCCGCAATTGATAAACACATTTTCGTAACTTTGTGATCGGCCAATTATCGGTACGCCCTCGACCGAACCTGGCCTAAGTCCTGCCCAATGCCCAACTAAGGACGCATTTTTCAAACCCGGAATGAGTTCTTCTGCAGACGAACTGAGAGCTCTTAAGGCTTGGTCAGTTGTTGTATCGTTGTACTCCACATTCTCTACTGTACTGCCATACAAAATATGGCCATCTAATCTTGGCACTGCGTAACCTTTATCGCCGATAACTATGGTTTTTAGAAAATCAGGGTCGGATTTATAAAGCAGCATTTCCCCTTTTATAGGCTGCACCTGCTTAGTATGCAATTCCGGCAACAACATTGCAGACCACGCACCTGTTGCCATTACAAACTTATCAGCAAAATACTGTTTACCAACCGCAGTGACGGATCGTAGTATTTGTTCACTTGCCTCAAACTGGCCAACGGACGCATTGGTCTTTATCTCTACACCCAATTTTTCAAGCGAAGCCGACAAAGCTTTTATCAATCTTGGGTTTCGGATTTGCGCGATATCAGGTAGATGGATAGCAGTTTCAGCGTGGACCGATGGCGCAATAGATTCCAGTTCTTTTCTTGCTAATTGCTGAAACCGAAGCTTGGAGTTGGATGACCACTCCGAGGCTTTTTTGGCATCATGATTAGCGAGCAACATCCCTGATTGCGTCCACTCAGGATCGACCCCTGTTTCAGACATTAATTCCGATGCTAGCTCTGGATAACGGCGCTGCCCCCAAAGCACTAATCGATTAATAGCGGCAGAAGCCTCCCAAGGCACTAATGCAGAAAGAATTCCGCCACCCGCCCAACTGGATTCCTCACCTAAGTCACCGCGCTCTAGCAGCGTGACTTTTGCACCGCGTAAGGCAAGCGCTCTGGCGGTCATCAAACCGATAACACCGCCCCCTATTACTACTACGTCAATCATAAATTCTCGAGCAAAACGCGCATCATACTCGAACTTCCATACAAGCGTCATTTTTATGACAAAACATGGTATATCAACCACTTATCGGAAAAACGTTCTCACTAATCGGTTCTGGTGTCGAAATTTTTGACACTTTTTCACACTTGCGTTTAACTTGTCTCATGCGTGGAGTTAATAACGGATTTACCTTAGTTGAACTGCTAATTACCCTAGTGATTGCAGCTATCTTGGTCACTGTTGCAGTACCGAACTTCAGCGGCATCATCCAAAATAACCGCCTCATAACCCAAACCAATAGTCTTATCGCTGACCTTAACTATGCCAGAAGCGAAGCCATAAAAAGAAACGCGCTTGTAGACGTATCCGCTATTGATGGCAATTGGGGCAACGGCTGGCAAGTTAGACTGAATGGCGCCGCAGATGGTGACTTCCTTCGGCGTTCAACCGAGGTACTACAAAGTATGGCTATCAAAACAACCGGCAATACTGATTCATTAACATTTCAGAAAACCGGGTTTGCTGATAATTCTGCTCTCGCCTTCACTTTATGTGATGCGCGCGGAGATGATTACGGTCGGATTGTAAACGTCGCGTCTACGGGACGCGTAGCAATTGCCAACGAAGAAGCGGATTGTACCTAGCAAATGATAATACGAAAAAAATTGGTAAATGGCTTCACTTTGTTAGAAGTACTTATTGCGCTATTAGTTTTATCAGTGGGTTTACTAGGCTTAGCCAGCCTTCAAACCCGCGGACTTGCAGCTGGGCATAATGCATACCTACGTAGCCAAGCGGTATTGCTTGCTCGGGACATGGCGGAGAGGATTCGCGCGAACACCACTCATATCGCCAACAACCAAACTGGAAGCGGCAGTAACTATAATTTTGATTGGGATAGATCTATCAATAGTTCAGCAAAAAATTGCGTTTTTGATGAGAACGTATCGGGGACACCATGCACGGCCTCTGAGCTTGCCACGTTTGATGGTGAACAATGGCTAACTGCTCTCAGCAATACGCTACCCAGTGGTGAAGGTCGAGTCAATCAATCTGATCGCGACTATACAATCATTGTTCGCTGGGATCAGGATGGCGACACCAACCCAGACAATCATAAAACCTATACTTATCAGCTTAATCTTTAGGATATGAACTCATCAAAAAAACGTCTGTTTACTGGATTTAGCCTAGTTGAACTAATGGTTGCTATTACCATTAGCCTTGTGCTGTTAACCGGCCTGATCCAAGTGTTTCTAAGCTCGAAAAGGAGCTATCAAATACAGGATAGTATCGCGAGAATGCAAGAAAATGGGCGCTATGCTTTAGAAGTTCTGAATAAAGACTTAAGGCTGGCAGGCTATTTGGGGGGTAATGCTGACACTACCACTATCGGTGCAGCAAACACACCCAACGGCGTTACTCCCATTACTGATAACGGTCTTTGTGGTAGTGCTGTAGATACTCAATGGGGCCGAATGCTAAATCGTGGTGTCTTTGGTATCAACGAAGGCATTGATGGTTATAACGGCTGCATAACAGCTGCCGATTCTACGCCCAACAATACCGAATATTTAAACGGTGACATCTTAACAGTTAGATACGCCCAGCCCTTGGAACTAAACGATGGTGAGAACGTAGACAGGGGTGGGTTTTATCTGGTGAGCTCTCCTATGGGCAGTGCCTTATCACTCCTTAACCGGAATGACACAATCACAACTGGCGGCATCTTAGATAATCCAAAAACATATAACAGAGTCGAAGCATTCGCCTATTACGTAGGCCACCAAGATACTGACTGCAATGGCAATGCAACTCGCACACCCGCTTTACATAGGGTCTTTATCGAACCAGACGGAACACCAAGGACTGAGGAACTTGTTCGTGGCGTAGAAAACTTACAAGTTCAATACGGTGAAGATAGCGATGGTGATGGAACTCTTGATCAATATAGAAATGCTGATGATGTAACGAACTGGCAGTCCATCCAAACCATTCGCCTATGGCTTTTAGTAAGAGATGAATGCCCTAGCCCTTCATATACCAACAACAATGTTTACGTCATGGGTGATTTTACTTTCGATCCTTCCGGAGCAGAAGAAAACTTTCGTCGCCATCTCTACACCTCTACCATTACTCTACGTAATTAAAGGTCAAATAAATGAATTTATGCTTACAAGGCAGCAACCAACAAAAAGGGGCGGCCCTAATAATTAGTCTACTTTTGCTAGCTGTTATGACACTTTTAGGCGTTACGGCTATGAGCCAATCAGGGCTAGAAACCTTAATGGCTGGTAACTTACAGACCAGTATCACATCACTGTCTCAAGCAGAAAATCAATTAAGGGAAGTCGAAGACTCACTTGATAGCTCAGATACTATTGCTGTCCCATATATTGCCTATGATGAATTAGTAGACCCTACTGACTTACTCAAAACCCAAGAATCTGGTAGCTCCGGTGACTTTATCGGAACCGTAATCGAATATCTTGGCCCGCAATCTTTACCTGGTGAATCAATTGTTATTGGCAGAGAAACACCTGGTACAGGTTCCGAAATCCACTTATTTCGAAATACTATTATGCATAGCAATAGTGATAATGGTTCTCAGCGCGTTATCCAGTCGATTTACTCTGTGCCAAACGAACCGCTTGCCGCGGCTGGTGGCTAACTATGACTAAAAGATCGTCTTTTCTTTCTTCTTTGCTACTTAGCAGCACACTGCTCGCTGCATTGCCAAATAATGCAGCACCTATATTTAGCCCCGCAAATGAACCCCAGGTCTATATTGCACCTATCGCGCTATCTGACAATGATTTGCAAAATGGTGATGTTAATGGCTATCGACCTTGGTTTGAAAACGGTGCCTGGCAGGGTGATATTATCGAACTAGACGTCAGTTCAAATGGCACGGTAAGTTCCACTATAGACCTAACAGAGTCCCCGCCCAGACAAAGTGACCCAAACCTTGATGCAGCTGAGCAAAACTGGTCTGCGCGCATCCAATTTGCTGAACAAGAAAACGCTGACCAAAACAATCCCGCGCGAATAAATAACCCATTAGATCCAAATGATGATATGCAATATTGGGACATTTTTCGCTATGTCGTTACGGGCATAGAGGAAAATAATACTTTAAGCGCTACGCCTTTTAGATTGGAAAACCTCCCCCCTGAACTGCAAAGATCAATACTTGACTCGGCGCAAATAGGACAAAATAATATCACTGAACGTTCAGAACCTTTAAATCCAAATGATCCACTCACTCTTGAAGAAACAACTGCCGTAAGCACAATAGTTGATTTCATCCGAGGCGACCGTAGCAATGAGGTAGGCCCAAATACTACAGACTTCCCTAACCGAGAAGACAATCCATTTCGCCGCCGCCTAAGCATCCTTGGAGATATTATTCATTCACCACCCAAGTATGTAGCTGAACCAGATGCCAACATTAACTTACCTGGTTACCAAACCTTTGCTGAAACCAATGCTAACCGACCACCACGTGTTTATGTTGGCGCCAACGACGGCATGCTGCATGCTTTTGATGCTGAAACTGGTGATGAAACATTTGCCTATATTCCATCTACGGTGATAGAAAACTTGGGACTCCTAACAAACATACCTTACATTCACACCTATTTCGTCGACGGTCAAATCGCCATAGCTGATGCGGATCTATCCGTTACTGATGAAGACGCTACTGATGCTAGTGATACTAATTGGCGCACTGTATTAGTTAGTGGGCTTGGCGCAGGTGGAAAAGGTTTTTTCGCATTAGACATCACCCGCTCTAACTTCTTGAATGAAGACGACCTTGCTAACAACATCTTACTTTGGGAAATTGATAGTGACGGCGTCGATAAAGATGATGCTAGCGATGATAATAATGATATTGGATATAGCTACAGCCGCCCTACTATTGCCAGGCTAAATAATGACAGATGGTATGCCATCGTTGGCAATGGTTATAACAGCGCAGATAATCGCGCTGCTTTATTACTTATTAACTTAGCTAGTGGTGAAATTGAGCACACCCTATCTGCTCCAGGCGCGCAAGGCACTGAAGAAAGTCCTAACGGGCTTTCGAGCCCATCTCTTATTGATATCGATAATGACGGTAATGCCGATATTGCTTATGCTGGCGATATCAACGGTAATTTATGGAAATTTGAGCTTGATATAGCCGATGAAAATGATGATATTGGGTTCGATGTTTCTTTTAGCGGCACACCTTTATTATCTCTAACCGAAAACCGCCCGATAATCGCTGCACCTGATGTTGCCGAAGGGCCGCTACCAAATAGTTTTTACGTCTATGTCGGTACAGGCCGCGCCTTTACACCAGACGATTTATTATCTAACGATACAGACCAGGTTATCTTTGGTGTAATTGATAATGGTAGCAACGTAGGCCTGCCCATTAGCGCTGATGAAATAATACTAGATCAAGAATTTGCGGAAGAAACTCAGACGCTCACAGATATTCCTGACAAAGACATCAGAACCAGTACTTTTAACCCGCTCAATCTATCTGTAGCACCTACTCACAGAGCATGGCGAGTTATCTTGAATAGTACGCAGCAAGGCGAACGCTTCTTAACTGAACCCCAAACCCGTGCAGGTAGAGTACAAATTTCTTCTTTTAGACCACCAAGTGGCACTGACAATCAGGCCGAAAACTGGTTTACCCAACCTGCTTTTGGTAACGGTGGCGCACCGCTGATGCCCATCTTCGATATTAATGAGGATGGAATACTTAGCAACGCAGATAACTTTAACGAGTCTGGCGCTCAAGATGATATCGCAATGGGACTAAACATCGGTGCAGGCATTCGCTCACGCGCCACTATCGCTGTTATATCAGAGACAGAAGACACAGCATTAATTAACGGACTTCTTGTGCCAGATTTAAGCGCATGCCCAGAACGCTTTGCTGATATTTGCTTAGGCGCATTTACTGACCCCGCAGAACTTGATACTCGCTTTGAAGAATTGCTGGATGAAATACGTGAAAACCTAGAAACTCCAGACTTAGGTAGAGATGATATTCGCAATGCATTACGAGATGAAATCAGACAGAGAACGGATGATAGAGATTCAGCTAGAGAAGCGTTCAATGACGCCGATCCTAATAATAATGCTCAAGAAAGAGATACTCTACGCAACGCTGAAAGAGACCTAAATCGATTAAGAGACCTTCGTGATCAACGCCAGGATGCCATCGATTTCAGAGATGGGCTCACTGACGACGAATCAGGTCGATCACTTAAGTCTGTCATAGCAGATATAAATGCTCAGGGCGTACAAAGTGTCCGAAACTTAGGCCCTAATTTTGGACTAGGACAACGCTCATGGGTAGAATTAGAGCCGTAAGTACATCAACTAATCAAATATAATGATTCACAAGAAACCAAATCTACCTTACGGCTTTTCTCTAATAGAAGTTCTAATTGTCGTAGTAATTATTGGAATTTTAGCCAGCATCGCTTACCCAAGCTATGTGGATCAAGTAAATAAAGTACGCCGTGCTGATGCGCAAACGGCACTTGTAGAGTTGGCCGCAAGATTACAGGAATTCTATGTTGATCAAACACCACCTACCTATGTAGGTGCCAGCCTAACGGGCGCGAATGCAATCTTTCCTGACGAAGCACCACTAGAAGGTGATGATAAATATTATGACCTAGAAATTACTTCTCAAAATGCCAGAACCTTCACCATTCGTGCAACACCTAAAGGCGATGGCCCAATGAGCGGTGATTTTACATTCGCATTGAATGCACAGGGTACAAAGCAGCACGCCAAAGGATCATCGCCTTTAACAGATGGTTGGCCTTAAGCCGTTTCGACCCGAACATCTTGTAAGACTTTTGGCAAAGAAAAAGTAATGGTCTCCAATCTACCATCCATATCTTCAACAGACTGGCCACCATATTCTTTTAGACGTTGAACAACACTCTGTACCAACACTTCTGGTGCTGAAGCACCCGCCGTGACACCGATGGTTTGTTTGTCTTCTATCCATTCAGGCTTTATATCTTCACCGCCGTCAATGAGATAAGCATCAACCCCATTTAGGCGTGCGATCTCTTTCAGGCGTGTGGAATTTGAACTGTTTTTCGAACCGACAACAAGCACCAAATCAGACTGTTCGGCTAATTGCTTAACTGAGTCTTGTCGATTCTGTGTGGCATAACATATATCGTCTTTCTTAGGACCAACTATGCTTGGAAAACGCTGGCGCAAAGCATCGATGATTTCTGAGGTATCATCAACGGATAAAGTAGTTTGCGTAACAAAGGCTAAATTATCAGGGTCTTTAACATCCAGCCTTGTAACATCGTCGACGGTTTCAACGAGATACATACCACCTTTATCTGTGCGGCGATACTGCCCCATGGTTCCGACGACTTCAGGGTGTCCCTCGTGGCCAATAAGGATACATTCTCGCCCTTCTTTCTCGTAGCGCGCCACTTCAACATGCACTTTGGTGACTAAGGGACATATCGCATCAAAGACACGAAGACCACGCTCAGCAGCCACTTCTCGTACACTATTAGCTACACCATGTGCGCTAAATATAACAGTTGCATCATCTGGCACCTCGTCCAACTCTTCGACAAATACAGCGCCTTTATCGCGTAAGCCGTCAACGACATAACGGTTATGCACGACCTCATGGCGTACATAAATAGGTGCGCCGTACAATGCTAATACGCGCTCAACAATTTCGATTGCACGATCAACACCGGCACAAAAACCACGTGGATTAGCAAGCAGTATTTTCATCACAAACTAACTCTTTTTCTCTTCTACCACTTCGTCACGCTTC
>CAYUVE010000071.1:0-10277 GCA_964447985.1 uncultured Thiotrichales bacterium | reverse complement strand
TATTCTACGATTCATTGGTGTCTAGCCCTCGTTCTGAATATCACTGGTGTTTACTTCGAGTAACATAGCCTGTCTCCTTCAGTCGTTTAGAATTCCGCTAACTTACTGTTTTACAGGCTATATTTGACTAAATATTACTCACAATACTATCACTGCTAAGTCAAATAATTCTATTTTAGTGTTAATCGTGGCTAGATTAATAGGTTTATTGTGGAGGATGGACTGGGAAATCGATATGCAGGAATTACAGCCTATTTGAGGTTATCAAGCGTTTTGGAAGAGACTGTTATCGCGCGAGTATTTATGCCAAATGATGCCCAAGGTTATTCCTCGGGCGGCGAGGAAGAAACATGAGGCTAGCCACAAGCCATGGTTGCCTAAAAATTGAAAGGCATACCAGGCGGGTAAAAAAACTAAAAATGTCGAAACTAACATACTGTCGCGCATGGCACGCGTGCGCGTAGCGCCAATAAATATACCGTCATAAGCAAAGCTCCAAACGGAGATTAAAGGTAATACGATTAACCAGGGCAAGTATTCATGGGCGGTTTGCCTGACTGCCTCAATATCGCTCATAGCAGCAATAATTAAAGTTCCACCGAGCCAATAGGCGAGGCTAAATAAAATGGCGAACAAAAGAGACCATAAAAAGATGTTTTTAACCGTTTGTTCCAAAGCGGCGCGATTTTGTTCGCCAATGTCATGGCCAACCAAGGCTTCTGCTGCGTGTGCAAAAGCGTCTAAAACATAAGCCATTAGGGTTTGGAAGTTGAGTAGCAATGCATTGGCTGCCAGGATAGTATCGCCAAACTCAGCCCCTTGCGCGGTAAAAAACGCAAAAGCAAAAACTAAGCACAAGGTGCGTACGAAAATAGTGTGGTTAACGTGAAACAGCCTTAGCATTGCATCACGTTCGAAGAGTATTGTTTTTGCAAGCTCCGGCTTTTGTTGTTTAAGCACAGACCAGGCGAATACAATAGCGATAGTGAGGCCGGCATAGTCAGCTATCACGCTGGCCCAAGCGACGCCTTCGATAGTCATCGATAAGCCGACCACAAATACCAGGTCGAGAATGATATTAATGACGTTAACCGCGACAGTAATGATGAGAGGAATGCGAGCATTTTTTTGGCCCAAAAACCAGCCGACTACAACATAGGTAACTAGTACAGCCGGCGTGCTCCAAATACGTATGCCGAAATAGATGTTGGCGTGGTGTTCCACTTCAGCACTGGCATCGATAGCGATAAAGGCTAACCAGGCGATCAATGGTTGAAGCACGAGCACTAGGGCAGATAAGACTAAGGCGATAATAGTGCCGCGTACGAGTGTGTAGTTAGCATGTTGGGTTTTACCTGCTCCCATATCTTGAGCGACAAGACCGGTGGTTCCCATCCGTAAAAAACCAAAGCCCCAAAATACAAAGCTAAATATGAGCGCGCCAATGGCAACTGCCCCCATATAGTAGGAATGGTCTAGGTGACCCATAACGGCAGTATCTACCATACCTAGTAGTGGTACAGACAGGTTGGATAGCATCATAGGCGCTGCGATAGACCAAATGCGGTTGTGCTGAGGTGGGAGGTTCAAGTTTAAAGCTGTTTCTATGATATACAGGGTGATGGTTTACAAATAAATAATCGCTAATCCGTGATGCTATTGCAATATTCTTTATATAAGCTAGTCAGTGTTTTCGCCTAAGAGGTTAACTATGTTGTCATTTCAGAGAGTCATTATTGCTGCTTCGCTTATTGTAAGCTCTGTGGCGACCTATGCTAATGCCGCCGAGTGTCAGGGTAAAAGTGCTGTACATAAAACGGCTTTACTTGAACTTTATACGTCTGAGGGTTGTTATAGCTGTCCGCCGGCAGATCGTTGGTTAAGCAATCTGGCAGAGGGGCAATTTGAAAACCAGGAGATCGTGCCTTTAGCCTTGCATGTCGATTATTGGAATTATTTAGGCTGGAAAGACCCTTTTTCTAGCAAGGACTACAGTAAGAGACAGCGCCGTTTGGGCGATGTGAATAAGCTACGTACGATTTATACCCCACAGTTTGTACTGAATGGACAAGACCTGCGGGGTTGGTATAAGCGCAATGGTACTGATGCGCCTATCGAAAAAATTAACCAGCAAGCAGCCAAGGCAAGTATCGATATGACAATACTTAGCGATAGCTCGAGTCTTGATGTGGCAACTACGGTTGCAATGGCTCAAGGGCAGTCACCTGATGGTTATGGCTTATATGTAGCGGTGTTTGAAAATGGTTTGGTTAGCGATATTCCTCGAGGCGAGAATGCGGGTAAGACCCTACACCACGATTATGTGGTGAGAGAATTACGTGGGCCTTATAAGTTATCGGGGCAATCCGATAAAGTGAGTCAGAACTTTTCCATAGGGAAGGATTGGAAAAGTAAAGATATTGGTGTCGCCGCATTTGTGCAAAACCCCAAGACAGGTGATGTGCTGCAAGCGATGATGATTAAAAACTGTAGTTAGTCATTGTTCTTAAAGCATCTGTCGCCTTAATTCTACTGCGGCTGTGCTTTGTTGCCAGATTTGATTAAATTGTTTTTTCATTTCGGCGATACGATACTTTTCCTCTGTTAGTATCGCTTCGTATCGCTCGCTAGAAGCCTGATATAGCATGCGAGGTTCATCATTTATTACGTAGCTTTGATGCTGGCCATGGTATTGCTGATGTAAGCTTTTGACCTCTATCAGGCTACTCAGGCGTTGAATAATAGGCAGTGCACGGTGTTGTTGGCTAAGTAGTTCGGACGGCCTGTGGAGTAGTAGCCTAATTTCTGGCCGGCGAGTATTTCTTGCAAGAGAACTAATTCGTTCTACGAAATAATCATGGCTATACAGCGAAGCATCTAAATCATCGGCAAATAATAATAAGGTGCGTTGGCTTTGTTCTAGCAATTGATCAAGCGCTGTGCGTAGCGCTTCGCGTCCATTCAACACTTGTTGTCGAATTTCATTAGGATTATCTGGCATAGGTTTTTGCCAAGAAAAATCCCCAGACCGACAGGGTCGGCCCGGGGCAGGGACGCCAATTGACGACACTTAGGGGGAGCATGGAGGAATATGACGATAGTGCCGTCCCGGCGCTCCCTGAGAAATGATTATCCATTTCTACGTTTTATTTACTGCCAACTGGGTCACAGATTTGTTTAGACAGATTTTGCTTGTTCTACAGCATTACCTATGTAGCTGGCAGGTGTCATCGATAACAGGTTTTTTTTAGCCTCATTGGGGATTTCAAGTTGGCTGATAAAATCATGCAAGGTCTCTTTGGTAATGCCCTGACCACGGGTTAGAGCCTTTAGTTTTTCATAGGGCTCTGGAATACCATAGCGTCGCATTACGGTCTGTACCGGTTCTGCGAGGACTTCCCAGGCATTATTAAGATCGCCCTGCATGGCAGCACTATTGGGCTCCAATTTGCCGATACCGACCAAGGTCGAGGCTATGGCGATAACACTATGCGCGATTCCTACACCGATATTACGTAATACGGTGGAATCGCTAAGGTCGCGTTGCCAGCGTGAGACTGGAAGTTTACGCGCTAAATGATCGAGCACAGCTGATGCAACGCCTAGATTACCTTCTGCATTTTCAAAATCGATAGGATTAACCTTATGTGGCATAGTCGACGAGCCGACTTCGTTGGCTTTCAGTTTTTGTTTGAAATAGCCTACCGAAATATATGCCCAGATATCGCGACAGAAATCGAGTAGTACAGTATTGAACTGAACCAGCGTGTTGAAATGTTCAGCAACGGTGTCATGTGGTTCTATTTGCGTGGTATATTCACTGTATTCTAGTCCCAAGGATTGCACGAGTTCTTGACTGAACAATGGCCAGTCTATTTCCGGGTAGGCAGAAAGGTGAGCATTAAAGTTTCCTACTGCGCCATTGATTTTTCCAAGAATCGGTAGGCTATCGAATTGATCAAGTTGACGTTGCATGCGATAAGCAAACACGGCCATTTCTTTGCCTATTGTGGTGGGTGAAGCGGGCTGACCATGTGTGCGAGACAATATGGCTTGATCGGCATTGTCACGAGCGAGAGTTTTTATCGCTGTCGTGACCTCATTCATCATGGGTATTAATACTTCACGTCTTGCACCATCAAGCATCAGCGCGTAGGCGAGATTATTAATGTCTTCCGACGTGCAGGCGAAATGAAGGAACTCGCTAATGGGTTTGAGTTCGTTGTGTTCTTCAAAGCGCTCTTTCAAGTAATACTCAATCGCTTTAACATCGTGATTAGTCGTTTTTTCAATTGACTTGACTCGTTGTGCATCCTCGACAGAAAAATCGCTAATCAGCGATTCTAGCCAGGCATTGGCGCTATCGCTTAATACAGGTACTTCAACAATATTGGATGTGGCAGCGAGTTTTTGTAACCAGCGTATTTCGACAATAATTCGTGTGCGTATTAAGGCGTATTCACTCAAATAGTGGCGCAGTTTTTCAGTTTTATTAGCGTAGCGGCCATCAATAGGTGAGATGGCAGTCAAAGAAGTGAGTTGCATAGAAATATCCAGGTTTTAATTGAGTGATTAACGCGACATAGAGCCGAGCACGCTATTGGCGGCTTGTAATAAGCGCTTACGTCCTATTATAAACTGAAGTCGCTTACCGCCGCAGTGGCGCCATAAAACGCATGATCGTATGCCGGATAGTAATAGCATACGAACACGATCTGCATTGTGTTTTTGGTTAAGATGACCGTCTTTACCATTAACCATTATCTTCGGCCCTAGTGTGCTGATCGTCTCGCGATAAAGACTGGCTAAATTTGCAATGACATTCTCATGGGTTGGGTTGAAGAACTTGGATTGCTCTTTGGCTTGGTCGATGCCTTTTACTAATTCTGCCTGTAAAGACTTATTTTTATAAAGTCGTTTTTCTAGTCCAAGAAGATTTACGGCATAACGTGTGATCTCAATGTCGCGCTGGCCATTATCATTGCCAAACTGACGAATAAAAAGTTCGATACCATGCCTGACATTATGAAAACCATCATAAACATCGCTGACATTATCAGGATGAGTTTGAAAAAGACTGTGTATAGCGGTTTCTACAAGCTGGCTATCGCACTGTCCATTATGTGCAAGTTGTTTTACCGCTGAGATAGCTTGGAAAGCTCCCGCTAAGGCGATGATTCGGTTCTCTTCAGTATGGTTAATCATGCGTATTCCACTTTGAAACTATCGTGCCACCGCCAAGGCAAACATCGTCTTGATAAAAAACGATGGCCTGGCCGGGTGTCACAGCACGTTGAGGTTCATCAAAATCAACAATAAGTTTTCCGTCATCGCCAGCATCTATTGCGCAAGCTTGATCGTGCTGGCGATAACGTATTTTTGCTCGACAACGTAGTGGTAAGTTTGGTGTTTCACCACTGACCCAATGTAGTTCATCAGCGCTAAGATGTTGGTGAAATAGGCGCGGATGGTTATGGCCTTGTGCGACAAGCAAAACATTATTGTCATTGTCTTTGTCTACCACATACCAGGGTTCGCCACTGCTCTCGGCTATGCCTCCGATACCCAGCCCTTGGCGTTGACCGAGCGTGTAAAACATTAAGCCATCATGCTCACCCATTGTTTCGCCACTAACACTTTTTATGGCGCCAGGGTTTGACGAAATATAACGCTTTAGAAATGGTCGAAAGTCGCGTTCACCAATAAAGCAAATTCCTGTGCTGTCTTTCTTATCATGATTGTCGAACCCGGCTTCGGCGGCAAGTTCTCTAACGCTGCCTTTTTGGAGTTCTCCAACCGGGAACAAACTATGGCTCAGCTCAAACTGACCCAGTGTGTAAAGAAAGTAACTTTGATCTTTATTTTGATCGAGGCCTTTTAGTAGTCGGTAGTGGTCACCGTCTTTATCTATGCGTGCGTAGTGACCGGTAGCGACTTTTTCCGCACCTTTGGCTAAAGCATGATTAAGAAAAACGCGAAATTTGATTTCCTTATTACAAAGGATATCAGGGTTTGGTGTGCGGCCGGCTTCGTGCTCAGCAATAAAATGTTCGAAAACGTGTTGACGATATTCTTCAGCAAAGTTTTCGCCGTCTATATCGATGCCTAGTTTATCCGCGACGCCAATAGCGTCGGTTAAGTCAATTTCAGCCGTGCAGGGAGAATCGGGATCTTCGTTTTCCCAGTTCTTCATAAATAAACCGGAAATGTTATGGCCTTGTTGCTTAAGTAATAAGGCGGTGACGGACGAGTCGACGCCACCCGACATTGCAACAGTTATACGCAAAGGTGTGGGCATTGTGGCTTGTGTTGTTAGTTCAAAACTGACTGTAATAGATCTAGTGGATAGCGATGGCCGTTTAAATAGTCGTCAATGCAGCGCAGTACCATAGGGCTGCGCCAATCTTGCTGACGCTGTGATATCTGCTCTCGAGACAACCAATGTACCGCTATTATAGCTGGATCTAGCTCTCTTGTTGGCTCGTGTTGTAGGCAATCGGCGGCAAAACAAACGCGCAGAAAGGTTTCACTGCTTGTGGGGTGGCGCCACTGATAGATACCGCTAAGATGTGATATGGCAATATGCCATCCCGTTTCTTCCAAGGTTTCACGCTGAGCGGCTTCGACGAGTGTTTCGCCGTCTTCCCAATGCCCGGCTGGCTGGTTAATGACAGCTCCTTTACGGCTATGCTCCTCAACGCAGAGAAATTGTTCGTCGCGAAAAACTACTGTTGCAACAGTCACATGCGGATTCCATCTCATGTATAAACTATACACGCAGCATGGTTTTTTTCGTAGTCCAGATCACCTGTCGGACGTATTTTGTCGACTCAGATCGTCATCGGATGAGGGAAAAACCTGTTAAAATCAGCCTGTTACTGATTTATTTCAATCGGGGGTCTGCTAGCTAGCGAGATTCCCTTAAGTTTTTCACTTATAGAGGTTTTTAACATGGCTTACGACAAAATCACGGTGCCCGCTGGCGAGACACTTGGCATATCGAGTACGGGCGAGTTGCAAGTGCCGGCTAACCCCATTGTGCCGTTTATTGAAGGGGATGGTATCGGTGTAGATATTACGCCGGCAATGCGTGATGTGGTTGATGCTGCGGTAGCTAAGGCCTACGGTGAAGACAAGAAAATTGCCTGGATGGAAGTCTATGCCGGTGAGAAAGCGACACAGGTCTATGACCAAGATACTTGGCTGCCGGATGAGACCTTAGAGGCCGTACGTGAATTTAAGGTAGCTATTAAGGGACCGTTGACTACGCCTGTCGGTGGTGGCATACGTTCGCTCAATGTCGCCTTACGTCAGCAGTTAGATCTCTATGTATGTATGCGTCCAGTGCGTTATTTTGATGGTACACCCAGCCCATTACGCGAGCCAGAACATACAGACATGGTTATCTTCCGTGAAAACTCTGAAGATATTTATGCCGGTATCGAGTGGGAGGCGGGTACTGATGAAGTAAAGCGTGTCATTGATTTTTTCCAAAAGGAAATGGGTGTCACGAAGATTCGTTTTCCTGATACCTCGAGTATTGGTATCAAGCCCGTTTCTCAAGAGGGTACACAACGCTTAGTGCGCAAGGCGATTCAATATGCGATCGATAATGACCGTGACTCGGTAACCTTGGTGCATAAAGGCAATATCATGAAGTTTACCGAAGGCGGTTTTAAAAGCTGGGGTTATGAGCTAGCGAAGCAAGAATTTGGTGCAACCGAGCTCGATGGTGGGCCATGGTGTGTCATGAAAAACCCTAAAACCGGTCAAGAAATTGTCATTAAAGACGTGATTGCCGATGCCTTTTTGCAGCAGATTTTATTGCGTCCAAAAGAATACAGTGTCATTGCAACACTAAACCTTAATGGTGATTATATTTCTGATGCTCTGGCTGCGCAGGTGGGTGGTATCGGTATTGCTCCGGGTGCGAATCTCTCTGATAGCATTGGTTTTTTTGAGGCAACCCACGGCACCGCACCAAAATATGCGGGCCAAGACAAGGTGAACCCGAGTTCTTTGATTTTGTCTGCTGAAATGATGTTGCGCTATCTTGGTTGGAAAGAAGCGGCAGATTGCGTCATCAAAGGCATATCCGGTGCGATAGCCGCCAAGACGGTAACCTACGATCTGGAACGTCTTATGCAAGGAGGAACACTGCTAAGTTGTTCAGATTATGCACAGGCGGTTATTGATAATATGTAAATTCTGCACCATATTGAAATGAGTGTTGAGTGAATTTATTCGGTAACGAGGTGATTGTCGGCCGATATAAAAGCGACGATTGAGGCAAGACATGTCTGACGACAAGAAATTAATTGGCAGTGATGGTGAAGATGGTTTGGCGTTACAAGAAGCCAAGCCAAAACTTAAAAAGCCACCACTTTTTAAAGTGTTGTTATTAAACGACGACTATACTCCTATGGAGTTCGTAGTCAGAGTGTTAAAACATTACTTTGGCATGAATGAAGAAAAGGCAACGCAGGTGATGTTGCATGTTCATCAACGTGGTCAGGGTGTGTGTGGCGTTTTTACTCGTGACGTGGCGGAGACTAAGGTCGTTCAGGTTAGCGAGTATGCGCGTGAAAATGAGCATCCATTGAAATGCGTGATGGAAGAGGCTTAGTGGTTTTAGCGGAGGTAGATAGTTATGTTGAGTAAAGAGTTGGAGTTATCTCTCAACGCCGCGTTTAAAGAAGCACGTGATCGTCGTCACGAGTTTATTACTGTTGAGCATTTGCTGTTAGCGCTGCTGGACAATGGCTCGGTCATAAGCGTATTGAGCGCTTGTGGCGCTGATCTTAATATCCTAAAGCAGGATTTAAGTTACTTTCTTGAAGAAACCACACCAGGATTGGCAGAATCAGATTCACGTGAAACGCAACCAACCTTGGGTTTTCAACGCGTATTACAGCGGGCTGTATTTCATGTGCAGTCGTCAGGAAAAGCGGAAGTGACAGGCGCTAATGTGCTTGTCGCCATCTACAGCGAGCAAGACTCGCAATCCGTTTATTTGTTAAAGCAGCAAGATATTAGTCGTCTTGATGTAGTCAATTATTTGTCTCATGGTGTCTCCCGTAGTGGCGAAGAAGAAAAGCCTGATTTTGAGCCGTCGACTGGCCAAGAAGGTGCGGAAGAAGGTGGCAAAACCGCGTTAGAAACTTATGCAACCAATCTTAATGAGATGGCCTTGGAAGGGAAAATAGACCCATTAGTCGGCCGTAAAAATGAACTTGAGCGCGCTATACAGGTGTTATGTCGTCGCCGTAAAAATAATCCCTTATTCGTTGGTGAGGCGGGCGTCGGTAAAACCGCTTTAGCCGAAGGCCTAGCATTAATGATTGTTGAAGACAATGTGCCAGAAGTGCTGCGTGATTCAACAGTCTACACGCTTGACTTAGGCGCGTTGCTGGCTGGAACTAAATACCGTGGTGATTTTGAAAAACGTTTAAAAGCTGTGTTATCGCAAATTCGTAATGAGCCGGGTTCGATTCTGTTTATTGATGAAATCCATACCATTATTGGTGCTGGTGCGGCATCAGGTGGGGTAATGGATGCGTCTAATCTAATTAAACCTGGTTTGGCGTCGGGCGAATTAAAATGTATTGGTGCGACAACGTATCAGGAATACCGTGGCGTATTCGAAAAGGATCGCGCTTTGGCGCGGCGCTTCCAAAAAATTGATGTGGTCGAGCCTAGCGTCATCGAGACATTTGAAATTCTTAAAGGCTTACGTACGGCTTTTGAAGAACACCATGGTGTACGTTACACACGCGATGCTTTGCGTGTTGCCGCAGAGTTGGCGGATCGTTATTTAACAGAACGTCATATGCCTGACAAAGCCATTGACGTGATTGATGAAGCGGGCGCGAGTGTGCAACTGATGCCGGCATCTAAGCGTAAGAAATCCGTTGGTGTTAAAGATATCGAACGCATCATCGCCAAGGAGGCCGCAACATCAAAGAGGTCCTTCGTGTTGCTTTGACCATGGTGCTCCAGTTCGAGGCCTTGCGGTCCTCCACTGGAGCCACCTCTTTTTTCCAGCACATGCGGCATGTTCTGTTGTGTAGCTGAGGGATTGCGGCTGTCGGAGGGAGATGGCAGGTGAGCGTAAATTCGACGGGTTTGCTGCTGCGGTTTTGCGGTGATTTTCTTTGTTGTATCCTTGCTTTCGTTGGTTTGACCATGGTGGTCAGGTTGTTGCCGTTGTGCCCCTACTCTACTCCTACGGCTATTGTCTACAGGATCAAGTTGTGTATGTTGTGGTTGCAGAGAGG
>CAYUVE010000070.1:0-10353 GCA_964447985.1 uncultured Thiotrichales bacterium | reverse complement strand
TCCAGGTCTTGCGCGTGTTTAAACATTTTCTTCTCGAGTTCTTTTATCTTAGCCGAAAGCTTGTCGCTACCGAGTTCTCCATACTCAGCCACTTCTTCTGCGACACGCGCATAGTTTTTTGCTGACATGGGCGCTCCGGGATAAGCGGCCTCCATAATGTCGGTCACTGATTTTTCTACGCCCTTAGCTGTTATGCCATTATCAAGATTAAACTGCAGCTGTTTTTGACGTCGTCGCTCGGTTTCATCTAAGGCGCGCTTCATCGAGCCGGTAATACTATCGGCGTAAAGTATGGCGCGACCGTTTAAATTACGTGCGGCACGACCTATGGTCTGAATCAGTGAGCGCTCGGAACGCAAAAAGCCTTCTTTGTCCGCATCCAATATAGCTACCAGAGAAACTTCTGGAATATCAAGGCCTTCACGCAATAAATTAATGCCAACTAAAACATCAAACTTGCCCAACCTTAGATCCCGAATAATCTCAACACGCTCGACGGTATCGATATCCGAATGTAAATACCTCACTCGCACACCGTGCTCATTTAAGTATTCTGTCAGGTCTTCTGCCATGCGTTTAGTTAAGGTAGTAACTAGTACACGCTCGCTTTTTTCAGCACGCAGATTCGCCTCTGAGAGCAAATCATCTACCTGTGTGGCAACGGGTCGAATATCCACTTCGGGATCCACCAGTCCAGTTGGCCGCACTACTTGCTCGGCTACCGCTTCCGCATGCTCAGCTTCATATGGGCCTGGCGTGGCAGAAACAAAAATAGTTTGTGGAGAGAGTTTTTCAAATTCCTCGAACATCAACGGCCGGTTATCCAGTGCTGATGGCAAACGAAAACCGTATTCGACCAAGTTTTCTTTACGCGCCCTATCACCACGATACATTCCGCCCAGCTGTGGGACGGTTACATGACTCTCATCAATAATCAGTAAAGCATCCGCGGGTAGATAATCAAACAAGGTCGGTGGCGGCTCACCGGGATTACGACCCGATAAATAACGCGAATAATTTTCAATGCCAGAACAATAACCCAGCTCTTTTATCATTTCGATATCGAATATGGTGCGTTGCTCAAGGCGCTGTGCTTCAACCAGCTTATTGTTGTCTCTTAATTGTTCTAAACGCTCGCGCAACTCATCTTTAATGTATTCAATCGCTTCAAGCAGGCGTTCACGTGGTGTGACATAGTGTGATTTTGGATAGATGGTCAGCCTAGGTACTTTACGCAGTACCTCACTAGTCAAAGGATCAAACCAAGCTAGAGACTCGATCTCGTCGTCAAATAGTTCAACCCGTATGGCCTCGCCATCGGATTCCGCAGGGAAAATATCGATGACATCACCACGTGCACGATAGGTGGCACGATGCAAATCGACATCGTTACGTTTGTATTGCAGCTCTGCGAGACGACGCAAAATGGAACGCTGGTCGATAATATCGCCACGCACTAGGTGTAGCACCATACTGAGATAGGCTTTAGGGTCACCCAAACCGTAAATCGATGATACAGAAGCCACGATGACGGTATCTTGCCTCTCCATAATGGCCTTCGTCGCGGATAGACGCATCTGCTCAATATGCTCATTTATAGAAGCATCTTTCTCAATGTAGGTGTCTGAGGCTGGAACATAGGCTTCTGGCTGGTAGTAATCGTAATAGGAGACAAAATATTCAACAGCATTGTTAGGAAAAAACTCGCGCATTTCGCCGTAGAGCTGCGCGGCGAGTGTTTTGTTTGGCGCTAGCACCAAGGCTGGCCGCTGAACTTTTTCGATCACTGATGCGATCGTGAAAGTTTTTCCTGATCCCGTCACACCCAATAACGTCTGACTAGCAAGCCCATCAGCCAAGCCTTCTGTCAAATGCTTGATAGCATGCGGCTGATCACCCGCCGCAGAAAACTTAGAGACGAGTTCAAAAGTTTTACTATGTTGGGATTGTTTTTTTGTACTAGAAACCATTAACTACTACTGTCGTAAAGGAGTGCAATGCATTATTATGTAACGAGTTTATGACAACAGATTCGATTAGCCATTCACTAATAATTAGGCCCAGCTGTAACCACTAATGACAATAAAGCTCTCGCACCGCTCTCAGAAAGTTAAACCTTCTCCTACTCTCGCTATTACTGCAAAAGCTAACGCTCTCAAAGCCGCTGGCGAAGATGTCATTGGACTTGGAGCCGGTGAACCAGACTTTGACACACCAGGGGTAGCGAAACAAGCGGCTATCGCTGCAATAAACGCCGGGATGACCAAATATACAGCCGTACCGGGAACCAATGAGCTGCGTCAGGCTGTATGCGACAAACTTCAACGAGAAAATCAACTCCGCTATGAGCTGGATCAAATTCTCGTTTCTGTAGGCGCTAAACACAGCATCTATAACCTATGCCAAGCCCTGCTTGATGACGGGGACGAAGCGATTATCCCTTCGCCCTATTGGGTATCCTATCCCGATATGGTGCAACTGGCAGGTGGCGTGCCGGTTTTTATACATACCGGCATTGATCAAAACTTTAAGATTACACCAGAGGAATTGAAAGGCGCCTTAAACAGCAGGACTCGCTTATTGATTCTGAATAGCCCTAGCAACCCAACAGGCTCTGTCTACAGCCAAGAAGAATTATCAGCCCTGGCAGAAATTCTGCTTGACTATCCAAAAGTCGTTATTCTAAGCGACGATATTTACGAGCATATTTTTTGGGCAGAAAAACCATTTTGCAATATCATTAACGTTTGCCCTGAGCTTCTTGATCGCTCCGTTATCATTAACGGTGTTTCTAAAGCTTATGCAATGACTGGTTGGCGTATTGGTTATGCGGCGGGACCGCAAGCGCTCATTACCGCGATGAAAACCATACAATCCCAGAGCACTTCCAACCCAACATCTATCGCACAAGCGGCTGCCACAGCGGCCCTAAACAGCCCAGCAGAAGAACTTAATTCCATGGTCTCAGCATTTAAAGAACGTCATGACTATGTCGTTTCCATGTTGAATTCAATCAAGGGCGTTCGTTGTATTGAATCTGATGGTTCGTTTTACGCGTTCCCTAATATGCAGGGACTTATAGATCAGGTCGATGGCGTTAACAACGACGTTGAGCTAGCGGACTACCTGATTAGTGACCTGGGAGTCGCCTTGGTACCTGGCAGCGCTTTCGGTGCACCGGGCTATATGCGTTTGTCATTTGCCACCGATCTGGAAACACTTAAAGACGCTTTAACACGCATCGCCAAACGCTTTAATTAAAACGCGACATTTTCTTACACGGAAATCTTTAATTCTCCTCTAGCGTCCGCACTGCGTATATTGAAATAATAGACATCTACCAGGAAGGTAGGTTTTAACAAGGACGTTAAAATGAATATCTCTCACTACTCAACCCGAGTGGCTGCTCGCGTGCGCGGGTTTACGCTTATCGAATTACTCGTCACCCTATCTATCGCTGCGATATTAGCTCTACTCAGCACGAGCTTTAGCGATCTGAGTCAACGTAACCAACTCATCGCCGCGTTTAATACGCTGGTCACCGATATGAATTATGCCCGTAGCGAAGCGATAAAAACGGGTGAAGAAATGGTTATCTGCATCAGCTCAGACGGAATCAATTGCATCCGTGGCGATGATTGGCGACAAGGCTGGATAATCTACCAGGACAGTGATGGCGATCGTCGTAGAGACCAAGATGAAACTATCAAGAAACATCAAAATGAAATTCTTGGCTCAACACTTATTCGCTATAACGGCAGACCTGTCGATAATTTCATACGTTTTCAAGCTTCGGGGAGCACACAGTACAACGGAACATTCAGTTTCTGCGCGCTAGGCAAGCAAAACCTAAAACGAGCCTTAATACTCTCTAATACCGGCAGGCTGCGATCAGCATCAACCAAAGCCAATGGTCATCCTATAGTCTGCCCCACTGGGTAATCAATCATCACCATCTAAGTCTAATAAATTCAAGCTATTGACCGATATAGGTCTCGTCGCTAAACTATCGCGCTTTCCAGCGTTTTTCCCCGGTAACTCAGTTGGTAGAGTAGGTGACTGTTAATCACTTTGTCGGCGGTTCGAGTCCGTCCCGGGGAGCCACTAAATCTCTTTAATAGCCTAGCTAAGATCCTAGCTAATCCGCCTAGGCCGATTTAACGCCTTCTTCTAAATATCCGCCGGCAATATGGTCAATAGCTTTGGTCAAAGCATCGCGCCATTCTTTATCAAGACCATTATCAAATTCAGGATCAAATTCCGCTAAGGCCTTCATAAAGCTATCCAGCCAATAACGATACATTGACGGGTCAACACTAATATTTCCCTTACTATGGCTATGACGCAAACGATCCATCGCTGATTTTCCGATAGCACGACCTTCTGCATACATCAGCGCCAAGTTGACACCTTGCCGTAACAGACCTTTTTGGGCTTCCATATCCGTATTGACAAACATCGGTTTGATTTTGGTATGACTCTCGAGAAAAATGTCATAGAAACGACCAAATAAGTCGCCGTGGGTGATTGCCCTACCCATGCTAGTGCGTACATTTTTGTAATCCATTACTCTACACTCCATCGTTAACTATTCAAGATAATTAACGACAAGACTCATAAAAACCTTAACTATTGTAGAGGTATAATTTTAAGCTGTTTCACAGCTTAGCTCAGTTTTTTGAGTAGGTGATCATTAAACACCTTGTCGACGGTTTGAGCCTGCCCCGGGAGCCATTATCACGCGAAGTTACTGACAAGCACCAATACATCACTAAGCTAATTTGCTAGTTTCTTAACTTGGCTTGCTCAGTCCTCATAGCCCTCAGCCATATGGCTTGTGACATGGCGCATAATTTCCCGCCATTCTCTCTCTAAATCGGAAGTATATTCAGGATCTAATAGTTCTAAAGCCCTGAGAAAGCTATCTACCCAATAACGGTATAACATTGGATCCACACCAATATTATCTCTAGAATGGGTCTCACGTAGCTTAGTTAGCTGATTCTGCGCGTTAGAGTCGCCTTCCGCGGCCAATAAAACAGTTTCTATACCGTCACGCAACGATTCCTTATGCTTCGATACTTCTCTGCCTATAAATTTTGATCGAATTTTGAGATTACTATTGAGTAACAACTCAAAGAATACGCCAAACAAGTCACCTTGTTCCGTGGCCCGATCAACGCTCGATCTAACATTAGTTCTTAGCATTACTGAACTGTCATACCTCCCTGAACCATCCAATGGCGATTTGACACTATACTAGCAATAAAATTCGAAGGTATGTGATAAAAATTGAGCCAAATACTTGATTAAACGTCCAATCGCGCCAATTTCTAAGATTAACTTGAATTAATGGTCAGTATAAAAACGGTGCCAACTCACTCCAGCGAAGTAACTGGAAATTATCCCCAAACCGCCTAAAATACTGACTTGCAGTATCTAAACGAGTAAACACACCATGTCTTCCTCAAATGACGGCGATAGTTCTCTATTTCGGCATACCATCGGCCCCGTCAAACATATTAAGCACAACCGAGTCATCCACCCGACTCGAAAGCCAAAGCCTGTTCCTAAAAAACAATGGGAAGACGATCAACAAGTCTTGGAAGACATGTTTTCCGCTGATTTCGGCCCTGAGCAGATCGAGGCCGACAATGAGGAAACGCTCTCTTACGCGCGTACTGGCGTTCAACATGGCATTATGCGCAAGCTCAAACGGGGGCAATACGCCATCGAAGCTGAGCTCGATATGCATGGGATGACCGTCGCGATAGCCAAACCTGTGCTGGCCGAATTTATCCACCAATCACAACTTAACGGTAAGCGCTGCGTCAAAATCATCCACGGCAAGGGCTACCGATCACCTAATCAGCAACCCGTGCTTAAGTCACGGCTTAACCAATGGTTACGTCGCTCTGAAGCCGTGGTGGCGTTTAGCTCTGCGCGGCAAATCGATGGTGGTACGGGTGCCGTCTACGTTTTATTAAAGCAAAAACGCTAAAATCATGAGTTCAGCATTAGCAGCACAGACGGCAATTGCTCTGCCAGACATATTCGCCCCTGTACTACCCCGAGAAAAGAATGCACAATCTTGTGGCCAGCTCTACGGGAGCGCTACGGGGCTATTAATTAGCAATTTGGCAAACAGACAAAACTCACCTGTTATTGTCGCTACACCCGATGCCCGCAGTGCTTACCAATTGCAACACGAAATTCGTTTTTATAACAACGACGTTCCTTGCCACTTATTTCCAGACTGGGAAACCTTACCTTATGATGTCTTCTCGCCTCACCAAGACATCATATCTGAACGACTAACGACACTTTGCCAACTGCCACAGTATAAACAAGGCGTTGTCATTGTCCCGATGTCTACGCTTTTATACCGACTCGCGCCACGAAGCTTTCTTGATGCTAATAGTCTGATCTTAGATGTCGGCCAACAGTTTGATGTTGAAACCATGCGTCTTCGCTTTGAAAAAGCTGGCTACCGCTGTGTATCACAGGTAATGGAGCACGGCGAATTTGCTGTTCGCGGCAGTCTGGTTGATTTATTCCCTATGGGCAGCGCAGAGCCTTACCGTATTGACCTATTTGACGATGAAATAGAGTCGATACGCGGCTTTAATCCAGAAGACCAACGCTCAACAACAAGCCATGAACAACTTCGCTTATTACCAGCTCGAGAGTTTCCCTTAGACGAAAACGGCATAACACGATTTCGCCAACGCTATCGCAGTGAGTTTGAAGGTAATGCCAGCGAAACGTTTATATATCGTGAAGTAAGCCAAGGTAATGCACCTTCTGGAATCGAGTATTATTTACCTCTGTTCTTTGAAGATACCGCTACGCTATTTGATTACCTGCCATCAGATAGCATCTTTGTACAACTGAATGATTGTGAACAAGCTGCTTTGAATTTTTGGCAAGAAGCTAACGAGCGTTACGAGCAACAACGTCACGATGGTGAAAGGCCCATCCTATCACCAGAAAAGCTATTTCTATCACCCGACACCTTTCATGACGTCACGCAAGGACTAGCTCGCCTAAATATCAAGTCAGTGAAAGAAGCCAACGCATCGGCAATAAACTACCAAACCCGAACACCACCCGACCTACATTTAAACCATCGCGATGAGCAACCCCAGCGCACTTTAGAAAGCTTTATCACCAATTTTAATGGTCGCGTTCTTTTCATTGCTGAAAGTGCTGGGCGTAGAGAAGCGATGCTCGAATTATTGCATCGCTACGATATATATCCTGCAACAGTCGGCCAGTGGTCAGAGTTTATCAACGGCGACCAACAACTCGCTATCTGTATCTCGCCAATCGAACACGGCTTAGTCCTCGCACAACCTGAAATCGCAGTCATTACCGAACCACAAATTTTTGGTGAGCAGGTTTTACAAAGCCGTCGACGCAAAGCGCGTTACCGTGATAGCGATGCGGTAATTAAAAGCCTAAGCGAACTGCAAATAGGCAGCCCGGTTGTTCACGAAGATCATGGTGTCGGCCGGTATCTAGGCTTACAGACACTTGACACCAGTGGCATCACAGCCGAGTTCTTATTACTTGAATATGCCGATAACGACAAACTTTATGTTCCTGTTGCTTCGTTAAACCTCATTGGTCGTTATAGTGGAACTTCTGCCGATACCGCGCCATTGCATAAGCTTGGTACTGATCAATGGCAAAAAGCCAAGAAAAAAGCCGCACAACGTGCCACCGACGTGGCGGCTGAACTGCTTGATGTCTATGCACGCCGCGCAGCTAGAAAAGGCCATGCTTTTCCACAGCCCGATGATGCCTATACCGCTTTTTCCAGCGCTTTTCCGTTTGAAGAAACACCTGACCAAGCCACCGCTATTGATGCTGTTATCGGTGATATGGTTTCAGCCCAGCCTATGGATCGATTGGTTTGCGGTGATGTCGGTTTTGGTAAAACCGAAGTGGCTATGCGAGCGGCTTTTGTTGCAACAGATAATAATTTCCAGGTTGCTGTACTCGTACCGACCACCTTGTTAGCTCAGCAACACTATCAAAATTTTTGTGATCGCTTTGCTGACACCCCGTTACGCATCGAAGTGCTATCCCGTTTTGGAACAAAACAACACGCTGGTATTATCGAAGGACTAAATAGCGGCACTGTCGATATCGTCATCGGGACACATAAATTACTGCAAGACTCTATAAAGTTTAAACAACTCGGCTTAGTCATTATTGATGAAGAGCACCGTTTCGGTGTTCGACAAAAAGAACGCTTTAAAGCACTACGCTCCGAAGTCGACGTCTTAACCCTTACCGCTACACCGATTCCGCGCACCTTGAATATGTCATTAGCGGGTATGCGCGATCTATCCATTATTGCTACTCCTCCTAAGCAGCGCGTTGCCATTAAAACCTTTGTTAGCGAATGGAGCGATCATCTACTAAAAGAAGCCATGCTGCGCGAGATAAAACGTGGTGGCCAGATTTATTTCGTTCATAACAAAGTAGAAGATATTGAGACTGTGGCAAGACGTGTTGCCGACCTGTTACCTGATGCTGATGTCCGGGTTGCACATGGACAAATGCGCGAACGTGAATTAGAAAAAGTCATGCTCGATTTTTATCATCAACGGTTTCATGTACTGGTCTGTACAACAATTATTGAAACCGGTATTGATGTACCAACAGCCAACACCATTATTATCCACCGCGCCGATCGTTTTGGCTTGGCACAGCTTTATCAACTTCGTGGTCGCGTTGGTCGCTCACATCATCGCGCTTATGCTTATCTGCTTATTCCGTCTAAAAAAGCCATTACGGCTGATGCCAATAAACGCCTCGAGGCCATCGAGTCACTAGAAGAACTCGGTGCTGGGTTCACCTTAGCCACACATGATTTGGAAATTCGTGGCGCCGGCGAGCTGCTAGGCAGTGAGCAAAGTGGTCAAATTCAGGAAATCGGATTTTCTATGTATTCCGCCTTACTAGAGCGAGCGGTTAATGACCTTAAATCAGGTAAAACACCTGACTTTGATAAGCCCTTAAAACACGGTTGCGAAATTGATATAAGGTTGCCAGCCTTAATTCCAGAAGATTATTTGCCCGATGTGCATACTCGACTCGTTATATATAAACGCATCGCAAATGCTGAAAGTATTGATGCCCTAGATGAACTGCAAGTCGAGATGATTGATCGCTTCGGTTTATTGCCTGAAAGTGCTAAGACTTTATTTAGGATTAGCGAAATAAAAGTCGCTGCAGAAGCACTAGGTATTCGCAAAATTGAGGCCGGAGCAAATGCTGGTCGTGTATTGTTCAACCCAGAGCCTGATATTGAACCCATGGCTATAATCAAACTCATGCAAGAGACAAACGGTGCATACCATATGGATGGCCCAGAGACCTTGCGTTTTAAAGATGATATGAGTGAAGCAGAAGCACGTATTGCTCGTGTCGCAAATTTAGTTGAGAAACTCGCAGAAAAATAAACTAGCCTGACTACTTCACTGCATGTTTGTGCATGTCATGATGAGGGGGAATTTCGCAGACAAGCTGCTCATGGCAATGGTCGCAGTGGTTTAAATCGTAGGCCGTTTCATGGCCACAATGCGGGCAAAAACGTGTCACAATATAACGCTTGTGCGCAGACTCCGCACTGCCAGGAATCATGATGATCGCGGCAATAGTAATTGCTAGCCAAATTGCTAAAGCAATAATAAACACTGCTAACATACGCCCTCCTGGGCCCACCCTACTACTTAGGCATTGATCCTTAATCTATGTATCGACCAGTCGTCACCCCTTCTAAATACATGGTTATTAAAAATATCGACTATGTCATCATTTCATCAATGATCACGGCGAAACTGAACATTAGCCATAATGTCCCCATCATTAGCGCTACCCCTACCAACATGCTTCCTCCTTCGACCAATGGTCATACCATGTTTCAATGCGTCTAAATGCTATCGCCCACTTATTGACTATAGTTATGATTAGAGATAAATAATGCGAATCTCATCACGAATTTCAAAACAACAATCATTCAGCTTATGCCCTATCGCGTTCTAAAAACCCTGTTGTTAGGCTTACCGTTACTGGTAACTGGCGGCTGCAAGGAACATATTGTCGAGCAGCTCGCCTTTCTGCCTGAAAAAGCTAGCGACTATCCGCCGACTAATCTTGTCGATACACAGGAAGTCTGGCTAAACGCCGAAGATGGTGTAGCGATACATAGCTTTTATCTTGCTCAATACGATTCTGAGCAAGTCATTCTGTTTTTTCATGGCAACGCTGGAAACGCCTATAGGCGGATACCTCATGATGAAATTCTGCGCAATATCGGCTTTATCATCTTGGTAGTTG
>CAYUVE010000069.1:0-10753 GCA_964447985.1 uncultured Thiotrichales bacterium | reverse complement strand
TAGCAATCAGATGTGATTTAAGCCTCTCTATCTCCTGTTAATGGGACAGCAGTGACCTGCCACATATATTTGATTTTCTTACTACAGTACAATTCATGTAAATAATCGTTAAGCAATTGTGGATAGACAAGTGAACGAGAGTAGAACCAAACTTGAGGTATTCGAAATAAATCACCGTTTGGAAATGTATGGCCTTCACAAGACCAATATGGGCTATAAACTCGAAAACAATTAAGCTCAAATACAAGAGCTACTATTTTCTCTTCGATAGGATGATTCTCTGGATCGATAGACAGTGCTTGAGGCACAATAGCGCAGTCCGCTCCACACATGCAGGTGCATGCCGTAGATTTCATGGAACAGTTACAACATACATTGCAACCTGAGCATGGACGGAGCTCTTTGTAGCCAGGCTGGGACAATAGCTGTTCGAGATCAGCTATTCGCGCTTGGTTATACTCAGGCTCAGCTTCTAGTCTGGAAAGCCTCATTTAGAAATCCCTCTCACCATACAACCAAGAATTTATTTAATAGCCAATAATCAAAGCCATTTCTTAGTTGATAGAAAATACTAAAACGAACGAATCACGTTAATTTCTAACTTGATTCATTCTGGGTATTCGCTCTCTTTAAATACCTTCATTACTGAATATCGGCAAACGGATTATGTATCTTTATATAGCCGTATTCAAAATCAGCACCTTATCAATTCCACCGATAGCAGCTAGACATAAAAATATAGCCCTCACACGAACCGGTTTATTTTCAGTATCGACAGAGGTAACCCCTATTTTTTCCTACAGGACACGGAACCCGATGACTCAGGTAAAGGTCGGCCGTTAAAGTGACCACCCATACCAGATATGACGCCCCACTTAGCGCTAAAGCCATCAGCAAGAACCTTTATCTCTTTAATAAACCCTTTACGATTAATATTAACTTCTTCCCATTCACCCGCATTGCCCTCTGAACCGAATGTAATACTAATCATCCCCTTAGCCGACTTATCATAGGTTCCGGAGTAGTCACCCGTAAAACGGTTTTGCCCCATTGCAGACAAATTAAGCCGCCCCCAGCCACCCGAACAGCTGTAAGCACCCGAGGCCAGTGATTCGATGCTACCGCTGGCCAATCCACGTTCCTCACCAACAGCGGATTTCGTTGCTGCATGGCCTTTTTCAGAGTTTCTAGCCTGCTCGACCTCGATATACTCGACATCGACAAATCGATTGCACTGAGCAGGATGAATTGTGTAATCATCCCAACTGTGCATAGCCGTTAAACAACTATCTTTGTCACCGAGTAGCGCCGACAATTCCGCATTGCGTTTTTCCAAGTCATCAATACCACGCTGTATTTCGTCGGCATCTACATAGTTAGGAGAGCTCGGCAATAAATTGAGTTTAAAATCTTCATACAAACGATCAAGCACTTTGTCTATTTCTTCCGGATCGGATGGCGTTTCATTTTGCGGCTCTTGCTCGGCAAGCGTTGGATTTAGTGGTGGATTTTCTCTAAGCTTTTTAAGATCTGCTTTGGTTTCCTCCTTAATCTCTCTTATAAAACCTAAACGCCGTTTCGTCGTGTTATACCGCCCGGCATCATAGTAAAACATCTTTTCTCTCAAGCTACGCTTCACAACACCAAATTGTTCATAAATATTAGCCTCCATCGCGTCATAAACTGTGGACACATTCTGCTTATGCACATCATATTGCGCTTGGGTAATACGCCCTTCCGCCAAATGAGCGCTTAAGACTGCACTCACACGATCATAATCCTTAATTAGTTTTGCTAAATCTGCCTTAAGCTTTTCAGCATCTTGCTCTGCTTTCTCCCATAGACGCTCAGATTCATCTATGGGAGAAAGCAGAGCAAGATGCTGAAAAGCTCCCATAGACGCTCAGATTCATCTCGATACGCCTTTAATTGCTCTACATCCTTTTCCAATTTTTCAATATCTTTGCAGTCCTGATCAACTAGGTTCTGGTAATGGGCAACCTTAGCTTCCCAATCAGCAAGCGCTTCGGAATAACTAGTAGAATCTGCCCATGCAGACACACTCAAAGCACTCATGAGAGAACCGATGATACTGAGCATACCCGGAATTGAAAATGATAGATTATTTGATTTTATTGATTTCATACCCCCTCCCATTACTTTTCTACTTAGTCTAACAGCTAGAGTTAACAGCGAAAACAGCAATGTTAAGGCATCAGATCAGACCATAATTGTTTCTTTACCTTATCGACATTATTATAGTTAGCACTAAACTATATTGATAACTACTTCAACCTACTAGCAGCTCGATCGAGGATTTTATGCGCAAACTTCTGCTTATCAGTTTTTCCTTTTACTGCCTTACTACATCAGGCTTTCTCTTGGCGCAGAGCACAACGTCTGGCACCGAGCATATGAAGATGGAACTCGACCCCATGATCGCCAACTGGCTTAAAACCATCGAGTTCAAGGAAATCACCATCCCAGAAATGTCGAAAGACTGCAAGGAAACTGGCTATTTCACTATAGAGAGAGACGCAAAAACCATCCGTTATAAGTCCGAACCTCGAGAACTCCCGGGAACATCTGACAAAGTCTCAAGCAAAAAATGGTTATGCAACAACTTTAAATTGGAAGTTGGTGGCTTACCCAGCGAAAGAGTTGCAAAAATAGATTCGTTCACCTGGAACACAGAAGCAATAGGACAACCACGACAATCAGGCCAAGAAGACTTAGCGCAGCATACTTCGGTGGAAATATCAGAACTTAAGCTCACGATATCCATGCTCGATATCGATGACTGGCAAAACTGGCATGAGGAATCTTCTAACATCCAAGACAAACAGAAAAATGAAAAATCGGGAAAATTAACTTTCTTAAACCCAGGTTTAGACGATACGCTCATGACAATAAGTTTTGGTCAGATCGGCATCATTTCATTAGAGCAAGAAGCAATAGAACTCAACAATGACAACGTAGAGCGGTTTACGGTAGAACTCTATGCTGAACAAATAAAACTCGAGTAAGACAAAAAACTCTCAATAGTATGGAGAAATGAACGCTAATAAGTGATGCAGGCGAAACCTTATTCACCCTGTATGCAGGCTGGCCTGTGGCCCCATTTAGGGGCTAGGAACGAACTTTATGGAGGCACCGATGCTTAACTCGTATAAGGGATATTACCATCTCATCTGGCCCTTGTTAGCGGCCTAACTTCTATAAATATCAATGAATTATCGTTCATTATGAACACCGCGCCGAAAACAGCCTTACTTAGCTCACTGTCATACGGCGACATCCAAAAAATTACGCAAAGAAAAGAAAACCTCAAGCTCAATAGCGCCTTTGGATGCTTTACATTAGAAGGCGGTATTCACCAATACCCCGACCAAATCAAGCAGCATTACCCAGCAGAACTTGTGAAGCAGTCTGAGCGACAGGCTATTCCTCATGCCTATCAATTCTCTACATTTGGGGCATTCATGAGTTTTGAAAGCCCTACCGACGTCATGCTCTATGACGATGAGCTTAGGGCTTTACCACTATTCAGGCAGTTGGTCAGCAATTTTGGCGTACTACATATTCATAATGCCTACCTTCCTGACCGTCATCGCGCTGAATTGCATAAAAATATTTTTCCTCATCTCAACTTTCACTCCGACCGAAGTGATCAACAAGAAAATAAGTACACAACATTCATTCGAGACCCTTTTGATCCAGAGCAATATGAACCAAGACCATCATCAACGATTTTTATCGATAACGTAGTCGGGTATCTACAAGGAGCAATAGAAGGAATCGTACCGACCAATGAAAGGAAAAGACGTAGTCACTACGAAATTTTCCGAAACGACTACGGGGTCAAAAACCTTTTTGGTAAGGTGATTTTGGAAGTAGCCTGGAATGCCCCGCCCGGCACAGGAGAAATATGTCTAATTGATAATCGAACAGTACTGCATTCAAACTTTAGAAAAAATATAGCAGAAAAAGGCTATCCGATTGGCGCCCGTTATCTTTTCTAAACGACAAAAACAAATAACCCTGACAAACGACCTGCTTTATCTCTTAACATCAAATTACTATACAACCATGTCAATTGATAATTTGGATTTCACCCGCCGGAAACTGCATAACACTTTTCGATGATATGTCAGGCTGCTGCGCCTCTATAAACAATGTATGTTTAAAAAAATGACTAAGCTGCCCCAGCTCCATCATTTCGCCGAGGATAGTATGCTCAAACTTTCCTTGCTCGGCTTCTATAGCAAATAAAGAGCCCGCTGATAATAACGCAAGCAATTTGGCATATATACGATCTCGACTGTTGCCTGCGCTATAAGCCAGAACTACCTTTACCTGGCCGTTACGTCGAACGCCTTTCAAAAGCTTGAATAAACGTTTCACTATTTTTAGCGGGTAGCGTTCCTTATGAAAACGCCCCCCTAAACTCACACAAACCTCTACCTGAAGCCGGTAAGCCGCTAACGCAGCAATATATGCACCACCACTGCAACCAACGCTTCTTATAGATCGATAGCTCTTTATATTCAAACGAGGATGACCTTCGATCCATTCAATGACTTCATTATCATTTTTACCAAGACCGGGCACACCGTACTCGTAACCTCTACCAGTCGGCTCAGAAATAAGTAAGACATCAAAACGCTTTGCGTTGATATACTGAAGCAACACTGGCGTAGGCAAAACAAACCGCCTTGTACCACTCCCTGTAAAAAAAATCATTAGGGTTTTTGCTAATGATTCACCTTCACCACGAAAAAGCGTCGCAGCTGGCGCCAGTCTTATGCGCTTAAAACCCTCAATATGGTTTTTACTTTGCATGAACATGAGATTGCGTGTTTGATAGAACCAATCATCAATCGCCGCTCTCATTGATTCGCTTATGCCTTTGGGAAGCAAGCTATCGTTTGCATGACATACGAATAATCTCTCCATATCTAAAGGTGATAGTCGGTTTTCAAATGAAGACAAGGCTTTATTCATCTGCACTACCGTCTTGCTTACATCGCAAACACGGTGAAAAAGTTTATAAACTTTAGAAGATGAATAGGCACTAGGAAGGCTTTCAGATGAGCTTACGTGATCATATTTTATACGTTCGCTGTTATTACCTGTCAATACCAGGGAAACCAAAGCATTTAGAGAACTAATCTTATCGATTTGCTGCGGCGTTACCACCACATCAAATTGCGTTTCTATCATGACCAGTAAAGACACCAGCATCAGGGAATCTATCGATACTTTTGAAAACTGAATATCTGCCTTACCAGCGAGAAATTTCGCCACTAGGTTTTGGCTTATACCTAAACCGAAATCATCATTAGTTATAACGTCTATAATTTCTGCACGAATATCATCTTCTTTTTTTGGTATCTCCAAAGCTCGCAAGCGAGCGAACTTTCCAGATGGGTTTTTCGGCATTTCATTAAGCACGACAAACTGCCGTGGGCTACGAACACCCAACCTTCTATCTGAATATTTTTTAAGCTTTCGCACATTACGCCTAGCCTGTCGCTTGAATACCACCAATGCGACAGGCACCTGTCCATGTACTGGAGAATCTTTTGGAATGACAGATACCTCTGAAATATCATCGTACTCGGACAATACGGATTCAATTTCTTGCGGATAAATATTGATACTGTTAAACACAAACATATCATCTACTCGACCACAAAGATGAATTCTATTTTGTGCATCAACATAGCCAATATCACCCGTGTAAAACCATCCCTCATTTAGCCGAGTTTTTGTCAGTTCAGGCTGACCTAAATAACCACAAAACATGCCATCACAAGCGATAGCTATTTCTCCGCGCTCACCTTGTTCTAATTCTTGTCCGCTTGAATCGACAACGCGCAGCATTATTCCAGGTAAAGGCTTGCCAATACTTTCCGCAGCCCCAGAATCATTAGGATCCGTAAACCCGATTGCACCTGTCTCGGTTGTGCCATAACCAGCTTGTAGACTCATACCGTGCCCACATATCTGATTTCTTAACTCAGTTGACGCGTGAGATCCCCCTAGCTTGATACGAAGCCCTTTGAGCAGGCCCACATCTCTATGCCCAAGCAACTGCTGCGCTTGAAATACTGACAAGTGAAGAACATTAACTTTAGAATTCAAACATTGATGAACAACGTCTTTGCTTGCATCTATGAATACATTCGTCGCCCCCATGGCTAGGCAATAAAGCCGGTGGCGCTTGGCAAAATTGTGTTCCATTGATGCCAGGCAAGCGAATCGCTCACTTGGCGAGGAAATATGTCTTGGTGCTTGCTGGACTACCCCACTATCTAAATGCACTACGATCTTAGGTTTGCCCGTAGTACCTGACGTGGAAAATAATAGCCTAGCCTCGTTACAAAGTTTTGTATTGGCACTATCTTGCGATGACACACGTTTATCACTGCT
This sequence comes from uncultured Thiotrichales bacterium, assembly GCA_964447985.1. Classification (GTDB taxonomy): domain Bacteria; phylum Pseudomonadota; class Gammaproteobacteria. Next base: position 4,318 of record CAYUVE010000069.1, on the reverse strand, counting down.
AATAAAGTCTGCATAAGTGACTAAATGCGTCACACCGCATCGTTCAGCTAGTTCTTTTTGCGAATCTGTGGATTCATAACTAGGAATTGTGCAAGAAGACGCCCCGATATAACTCGCGGATAAAACCAATATAAGATGAGCAACCTCATCTGCGCAGCAAACACCTAGAGTGGAACTATTATCTACACCTTTTTCTGAAAGCGATACAGCTTGAGAAATAACAAGCTTAACCAACTCTAGATAGCTTATTGATTGGAAGCCTGTTACTAACGCAATTTGATGGGGTTGTGTTTTAGATTTAGTTAATAAGCAATCAAACAATGATGGACTGGCAGCTACTTTTGCCATCTCAGTCACTTAGCAACCTTAAACAAGAGATGCAAAGGTTGATTCAATAGAGGTGAGAAGAATTCAGGTTCAAGCTCAGCAATATCAGAAGTTACCGTCAGCTCTGTTACTTCAGGCATTATGTTAAAACCAGCGCTTTTAAGCCCACTGAAGTAACTTTCAAGGGTTTTGTGAACACACTGCACATGCAATGGTGTACCGTCCCGTTTCCAAATCTCACCCTGAAACTGTTGGTTAGTATCCAGAAAATAATTTTTCCCTGCAGAAGAAAAATAAAATGGTGCTTCATCTTCGCGATCAATAAAAGGAAAAAATGGATGGGGCACAGCAAAGATAAAACTACCGTCAGCGTTTAATGACCGATAAACCATAGACATGGTCTTAGTCATTTCTTCTACGTCGAGATAATTAAACAAAAAAACGGCAATACACAGGTCAAAGGTCTTGCCGGGATTAAATTCGACAATATTGCACTGACGATACTCGATTCCTAGCGGCTCTTTCACTTCTTGTGAGCACGCGGCAGCGATCATCTTTTCTGACAGGTCGATCCCGAGATATTCTCCCGCACCACGGCGTTTAAGTTCTCGTGCGCAGTAGCCTTCACCACAGCCGATATCGAGCACCGATTTGCCGCTTAAATCGACACCACAAGCATCGAAAACAAACGGCCGCGCAGTAAAGTCTGACAATGAACTTGGAGACATGCGCAACCATTTCTCCGAGTTGTCATCATAGACTTTTCCGGTATCCAGCTTGTTCACAGAAATTCCTATGCGCTGATTTTTCTGAAACGAACTGCCTCACTTCGTTCCAACATTTGATCCCAGAATCGGCATCTCAATTCCAACGCTCTCGACATACCGTACTCAATTTGTCTTTCGGCATCGGAATCAATCGCCAGCTGAGACGCGACTAGCAGTAATTGCTGCGCATGATCGTCATCGCACTCACTATGCAACTCAAAGAACACATAATCTTTCGGCGCAATATTCGTGGCAGTTTTTATTCCGCTTAGAATTTTGGAATAAATACTGGAGACAATAAGCTCTGTACCTAAGCCTAAAGCACCAATGCCAACAAGCACGTTTTCGCTACAAAGCGTTTGGAAGCCTCTTGCCCATGCTACACCTGGATCGGCATTGCTTACATTACGCTTTGAAGAAGCACTCACGCCCGCAGCTTGCTGAAAGCGTTGAAAAAGCAATGAATGCGGTTGCCCAATAACAGTCTCTAAGACATCAGGCGGCAGATCCACCCCATGGACATTACCTCGCTCTTCATCAAGGTTTTCTTGCAGAACGTCACGATGCGATTGCTTATCCAAGTTTTCGATAACACTTGAGACGTAAGCAATAAAATTGGCGCTATAAAAACCGTATTGAAGCGCGAAATCACGCACCATCCCTTCAGCATTATCAGTGTTTTCGCCGGCGAAATATTGCAGATAAGGATGATTTACAGCTTGTGAGTGCAGAGCTTTTTGAGTTAAACGATCAATAAACACGTTGAGCGTATTATCTTTACACGCGTTCAAATTTAGATAATCCCCCTAAAAACCAGGACTAGATGCAAACCCACTATTAATGAGTACTAATATAACACCGACCTCAGGTATTGATTCGGCCCGGCATTTATATACATGCACTAATCAGTCATTCATACAACCGATACCATCCATGCTCTCAGGTCTTATTTAGCAGAAAAGTAAAAACCACTTTCACGCAAAGTACATCACATTGCAAGATCAAAAACAATACATTGAATATGGTTTTTAGCTATCGCAAAAGCACTCTAATTTACTATAAATTGCTATTTTTTCTGACGCAGTGCTAACCGCAAGGCATTTAGTTTAATAAAACCATGCGCGTCAGATTGGGTGTAGGAACCACCATCGTCTTCGAAGGTGACGATGTTGGGGTTGTAGAGGCTATCGGTTGAGGATTCTCTGCCAACGACGATGACATTGCCTTTGTAGAGTTTGAGGCGGACTTTACCATTGACACGTTGCTGCGAGGCGTCGATCATGGTTTGCATCATTTCTCTTTCGGGTGACCACCAGTAGCCGTTGTAGATGAGGCTGGCGTATTTGGCGATGAGTTCGTCTTTAAGATGTGCCACTTCTCGATCTAGCGTAATCGATTCAATCGCACGGTGGGCTTTTAATAGGATCGTTCCGCCAGGTGTTTCATAACAGCCCCGCGATTTCATACCGACATAGCGGTTTTCGACGATATCTAAACGGCCGATGCCGTGCTTACCACCGATTTCATTAAGCTTGGCTAAGACTTCATAAGGTGTGAGGGTTTCGCCGTTAATGGCCACCACATCACCGTGCTGATAGTCTAACTCGATATATTCTGCCTGATCAGGTGCATTTTCAGGTGAGACTGTCCAGCGCCACATGTCTTCTTCTGGCTCGGCTGCTGGGTCTTCTAGAATACCGCCTTCATAAGAAATATGCAGGGCATTGGCATCCATTGAGTAAGGCGAACTTTTACCTTGTTTACGCTCGATTGGAATACCACGATCTTCGGCATACTTTAAAAGCACTTCTCGGGAATTCAGATCCCACTCACGCCATGGGGCAATCACTTTAATATCTGAACGCAGGCCGTAATAACCTAACTCGAAACGTACTTGGTCATTACCTTTACCGGTTGCACCGTGTGATACGGCATCGGCACCGGTTTCGTTCGCGATTTCAATTTGACGCTTGGCGATTAATGGCCGCGCAATAGAGGTACCAAGCAAATACTCGCCTTCATAAATCGCGTTAGCGCGAAACATAGGGAAGACAAAATCACGAACAAATTCTTCCCGCAGATCGTCGATGTAAATTTCTTTTACGTCGAGCTGCTCAGCTTTGGCGCGTGCAGGTTCGACTTCTTCACCCTGCCCGATATCGGCGGTAAAGGTGACGACCTCGCAATCGTAGGTATCGCGCAGCCACTGCAATATGACTGAGGTATCCAAACCACCTGAATAGGCGAGAACGACTTTGTTAATCTTGCTCATGTATCTTTAACGTTATTTCTTTCGTTTAGCACTACGACGTAGACGCGATAATAATCTGCGCGCCATTTCACCAAACATTTCGGTTTGTGTTGGGTGTGGGTGAATCGCATTAGCGACTTGAGTCAGCGTCATTTCACCACTGACCATCATCACGCCTTCACCAATCAAGGTATCGCAATGATCGGCCAAATAGTGCACACCGATGACCTTATGTGTGGCTTTGTCAACGACGATTTTAATTAAACCCAAGGTTTCATTAGTAATCATGGCCTTAGCGTCGATGCTCATTGGCATTTTGACTTCGACCGCATCGATACCTTTGGCTTTGGCTTGTGCAACCGACAAACCAACAAAACCGGCTTGTGGACGCGAGAAAATCACGCCACAATCTTTGGCTTCATCATAAGCGGCCTTTTCACCAACTATGTTTTGTGCAGCAACACGACCTTGTTGGCCAGCGGTGTGAGCCAGCATTAATCCACCGATGACATCACCAACCGCGAAGATATGGTTGGCGCTGGTGCGACCTGTTTTATCTACAGTGATTGTACTGCGTTCAGAAGCGACGCCAGCTTTATCTAAATTCAACGGTTCAAGGACTGGACGTTTACCGGTGGCCATAATGACATAGTCACAAGCAATACTTTGTTCTTTACCTTCCGCATCAGCAAATTTAGCTTTCATCTTGCCTGGCTTGCCGCTGATTTCAGCCACCTTAGCGGAGGTGTGAATAGTTAAGCGCGGATCGTCATTCAAAATACCGGTTAGGGTTTTGGCAATCTCATCTTCCACTTCGGCAAGAATGCGATCTTGTGCTTCCAATAAGGTCACTTCAGCACCAAAGTCCTGGAAGATTTGCGCCATCTCGACACCGATGGCACCACCACCGATAACCACTAAATACACTCTTTCCCTACACGACGCTCTTCCGATCTCGGAAGAGCGTCGTGTA
>CAYUVE010000068.1:0-10943 GCA_964447985.1 uncultured Thiotrichales bacterium | reverse complement strand
GCTCTGTCACACCACTGCGAGCAAGAAAGCTGTGTCATAGTATCCCCTTCTAGTTCCGGAACACTGCATTAATCCACTCCCTGATCTACCGGACTCGCAGATCTCATCGCAAAAACACTAGAGCCTAAGCATTAAAATCGCTATGATGCGTTCAGCATCAATGTCGCTTTTGGGTCAGGATAGCTCTTAGACAGCGATGCTTAAAAAATCCGTGACACAATCAAATGCATTATTTTGGTGCTTTTTGTTTTTAGTGCACCATTTTGGTTATATTGCGCCCGCTGAAAAACCTCGCATTTGATTATAAATCATTGATTTTAAATAATTTTTATGCGTGGCATAGTAAATGCTTTTAGGCTTTTACTATGCTCGTTAGGTATACACCCGCTGTGCAAACGGCTGGCTCTAAATAAACATAAATGTCCACTCTGGAGGAGACATGTCCGCAACTAAAGTGCAAAAGCTGATTAAAGACAGCAACGCCCAATTCGTAGACCTACGTTTCACTGATACCATCGGTAAAGAACAGCACGTATCTGTGCCCGCTCATGAGATCGATGCCGGCTTTTTTAAAGAAGGCAAGATGTTCGATGGTTCGTCTATCGCTGGCTGGAAAGGTATTAACGAATCAGACATGATCTTAATGCCTGATACTTCGACCGCCGTTGTTGATCCTTTCATGGATGAAATTACGGTTAACCTACGTTGCGACATCATCGAGCCTGCCACTATGCAAGGCTATGAGCGTGATCCACGTTCTATCGCTGCTCGCGCACAAGCTTATCTGAAATCAACCAAGATCGGTGACACAGCTTACTTTGGCCCTGAAAACGAATTCTTCGTATTAGATGATGTTCGTTGGGGTGCTGACATGAGCGGTGCTTTTTATAAAGTGGGCTCAGAAGAAGCTTTCTGGTCATCAGAAAAAGTTTTTGAAGACGGTAACCTTGGTCATCGTCCAGGCGTTAAAGGTGGTTACTTCCCAGTCCCACCCGTCGATTCCTTACAAGACCTGCGTTCTGCCATGTGCTTATGCCTAGAGGAAATGGGCCTTAAGACTGAAGTGCATCACCATGAAGTGGCAACAGCCGGTCAGTGTGAAATCGGTGTCGCATTTAACACCTTAGTACAAAAAGCTGACGAAGTTCAGATTCTGAAATATGTTGTACATAACGTTGCGCATAGCTACGGTAAATCAGCGACATTCATGCCTAAACCTCTAGTCGGTGATAACGGTAGTGGTATGCACGTTCACCAATCTATTGCGAAAGGCGGTAAAAATATTTTCAGCGGTAACAAGTACGCTGGTCTATCAGACAACGCGCTTTACTACATTGGTGGTTTAATTAAGCATGCCCGTGCTATTAATGCTTTCGCTAATGCTTCAACCAACAGTTATAAGCGTTTGGTTCCAGGTTTTGAAGCACCAGTGTTATTGGCTTATTCTGCTAAAAACCGCTCTGCTTCGATTCGTGTACCTTATGTTGCGAACCCGAAAGCACGTCGTATTGAGCTACGTTTCCCTGACTCAACCGCTAACCCCTATTTAGCATTCTCAGCCATGTTGATGGCCGGTATCGACGGCATTAAAAACAAGATTCACCCAGGTGAAGCGGCTTCTAAAGACCTTTATGATCTTCCACCTGAAGAAGAAGCTGAAATTCCAACTGTTTGTCATTCACTTGATCAAGCTCTTGAGGCGCTTGATGAAGACCGCGGTTTCTTGACTGCAGGTGGTGTGTTCACTGACGATGCTATTGATGGCTACATCGAATTGAAGATGGACGAAGTCACACGTATGCGTATGACCACTCACCCAATTGAGTTCGATATGTACTACAGCGTTTAAGTCTCACGCTTTAAAACCCGCCCAGCACTACTGGGCGGGTTTTTTTATGCCCACCATTCTGGCGAAACTGTGACTTCTCTCCTTGAGACTGATGCAGCACTAGCGTAATGTTAAGTCTATGAAAACTTATTTATTTACTGCGGCCAGCATTAGCCTACTATTAGCAGCGACCTTATCGTTTGCGGATACGATTTATCAGACCGTCGGGCCAGATGGCACAGTGATCTTTACTGACCAGCCGACCAAGGGCGCGAAAGAAATTAAGATCAAACCCCTTACCACTTTTAGCCCCGAAGAAGCTGGGCTAAAAAAAGAATCTAAGAATACGGCAGCTTCTGAGCCTGAGGAAGAGGAAGGAACGAAATACAAGCTATTCACTATCGTTAGCCCCGCTAACGATAGCACCCTACAGACCGGCGAGGCCGGTAATACCACCGTTCAGGTTCAGCTTGACCCGACGTTGCGTGTCAAAGCTGGGCATCGACTCACTGCCCTAGTCGACGGCTCGCAACTGGATTATGTCACTTCAAGCAATCGCATAACATTGAACAACCTTGATCGCGGTACGCATAGCATTAAGGCTGTAATCGTTAATCAGCGTGGCGACATCGTGCAATTATCGAGCAACAGCGTGACCTTGCACGTCAAACGCGGCACAGTGTTCGCACCTGCCAACCCTAATAACCCAAACAACAGGCCTATTATTAGCCAGTAGTGCTTTCACGCACATTTTCGTGCGCTCTCATTCCCATTCAAACAAATATGCACTATTATGGTGCGTATATTGTATTGAGCTCTTAGCCCCGTTCTTAGCCTAGCGCTGAGCTCTCATTATAGAAAACCTGTAAGTTATTGATATCAATATATATTTAGCAGTAAATGTCGAAGATTAAGCTACCTAAAGAAAATCATAGTGAATCGTTCAACAATCAACCAAGTTGGTTACCAAATTGCACTAGTCATGACATGCCTCGATCAGAGACCGCACTTAATCTGCTTTGGCCAATTTTAGATAACCTGAGCACAACCGTACTGGCCTTTGATAGGGAGCTCAGGCTGCTGTTTATTAACCCGGCTGGTGAAAACCTTTTGGCTATAAGCCGAAAGCAGGCCGAGGGAATGTTTCTGCATCAACTGATGCCACGCGCAGAAGAACTTAGAGAAAAGCTAGAGGATGCTGTAAGGCAAGGACATATGTTTACCGAGTACCAAGTAAGCCTACCGATTAACGGCTCACGTGAAATCCACGTCGACTATACCGTGACCCCCTTTGGTCCAGCGGTTGATAAACAATGCTTACTGCTTGAGCTTGTTGATATTGATAGCCATGTACAAATTACTCGCGATGAACACCGTTTGTCTCAATACGAGATTACTCGCGAAGTTGTTCGCGGCCTAGCACACGAAATCAAAAACCCTTTGGGTGGCCTACGCGGGGCTGCACAGTTATTAGAATCCGAATTACCTGACCCCAACCTCAAGGAATATACTGACGTTATCATCAGCGAAGCGGATCGGCTACAAACATTATTAAACCGAATGCTTGGGCCAAATACCTTACCGCATAAGGAAGAAATTAATATTCACCAAGTGCTCGAACACGTTAGAACACTTGTCCTAGCTGAGGCAGAAGAATCATTGATATTAAAACGTGACTACGACCCCAGCATACCTATGATTCATGCTGATGCTGATCAAATGGTTCAAGTCGTTCTCAATATTACGCGCAATGCCGCACAAGCACTAAATGGTGTTGGCACAATCACATTTTATACACGCGTGGAGCGCTACGTCACGATAGGGGGCAAGCGACACAATCTTGCGCTACGACTCGAGATACGTGACAACGGCCCCGGCATTCCTCAAGAAATGAAAGAAAAGATTTTTTACCCAATGGTCAGTATGCGCGCAAATGGTAGTGGCCTTGGCTTGGCCATTGCACAATCGCTGCTGCATCAGCATGGCGGTGTTATCGAATGCGAAAGCGAGCCTGGCAACACCGTGTTTAGCATTATCTTACCGCTGGAAAATAATTCCGGAGATCAAGTGTGACAAATAATATATGGGTGATCGACGACGATCGATCAATACGTTGGGTACTAGAAAAAGCACTCACCCGAGCGCAAATGGGTGTAACGACTTTTGAAAATGCGAATGGCGTTATAGATAAATTAGCTCAACAAACACCTGATGCGATTTTGGCTGACATTCGTATGCCCGGTATGAATGGTCTAGAGCTATTAGAGGGGATACATACGAGTTATCCTGAACTACCCGTCATTATTATGACCGCGCATTCTGATCTCGATAGCGCCGTCTCAGCTTATCAAGGTGGTGCTTTCGAATATTTACCGAAGCCCTTTGATGTCGATGATGCAATAGAGTTAGTCCAACACGCCGTCGATCAACAACAACGCACTAGCAAAAGCAGCAAGCCCAAATCAGACTCTAGCCACCCTAGCGAAATCATTGGCGAAGCACCTGCCATGCAAGAAGTATTTCGCGCGATCGGCCGCTTATCGCGCTCAAATGTCACCGTATTAATCAACGGCGAAACAGGCACGGGTAAAGAGCTGGTTGCAGCAGCCTTACACCGTCATAGCCCACGCGCTGATGGCGAATTCATCGCCTTAAATATGGCGGCCATCCCTCGTGACCTTTTAGAATCAGAATTATTCGGTCACGAACGCGGTGCATTTACCGGCGCAAACACCCAGCGTAAGGGCCGTTTTGAACAAGCAGACGGCGGCACGCTATTCCTCGATGAAATCGGTGATATGCCAGCTGAGCTACAAACGCGGTTACTACGCGTGTTAGCCGATGGTGTCTTTTATCGTGTAGGTGGTCATACGCCTGTCAAAGTCGATGTACGCATCATTGCCGCGACACACCAAAATCTCGAAAACCTGGTTACAGAAGGACATTTTCGTGAAGACTTGTTTCATAGGCTCAACGTCATTCGTGTGCATATCCCGGCGCTAAGGGAACGCCGGGAGGATATTCCGTTATTGCTTGATTATTTTCTTAAAAGTGCTGCTAGAGAATTAGAAGTTGACAGCAAGGTCTTAGAAAAAGACGCACGCGAATTATTGTCACGCTTGGATTGGCGAGGCAATGTTAGACAACTGGAAAACACTTGTCGTTGGTTAACAGTTATGACGCCTGGTCAAAGTGTTCGTATCGAAGACTTACCTCAGGAGCTTAAGAAAGATACAGAATTAGAGTCTTCCGCTGGAACAGAACAAGATTGGCAACACGTACTACGACGTTGGGCTGAACTTAAATTATCGCATGGCGAGAGACAAATATTATCTGAAGCAACACCCGAGTTTGAGCGTATTATGATTGAGACAGCATTAAGACACTCGGGAGGAAAACGCCAAATCGCGGCACAACTACTAGGTTGGGGGCGCAATACCTTAACGCGCAAGATAAAAGAACTTAATCTTTCTGTTTGATCTCCGACAACTGAATCATCTTGACCGCGGAATACGTTGCGACAGAATAAGGGACAAGATAAGTTGCCGCAATCTGCAAGATTGCAGTAGATTCTAAAGACAAGCTCATAATTGACGGGCCGTGGTTAATCAAGGCTAGTATCGATCCCACTATCAGTGCAACCTTAGTGGCGTTATGAACTACTCTACCTTGAGTCGCTAGTCTTAACCATTGACGCAAAGAAATATTATTACTCACTAACTGGCGTCCCCTGATGGTAAAGATTTTTCCAACCATTATCAGTGTGCTGCCAAATAGCGCTGCGTCTTGTTATACGCTTAGGTTCTTTTTGCGTATACGTCAACAGATAACTATTTCCTTCTATCTGACTACACAAAAAATCACTAAACTCTGCGGCTGGTTGTTGCTGAGCACGCTCTGCCAGGCAGGCCAATACAAACTCCTTGCTATAACATCTGCCTGAAGCACCTACCTCCCAAAAAGAGACAGCCATCATATTTTCCAGATCACTTACAACCGCGCTTCGTTTTGGAAAATGCAGGCTTATTTCTAGCGCTTCAAGCTCAGTCAAGATATTTCTCAACTTCTGGTTTGTGGTTAAATTCTCAAACATTCCTTATCCAAATTATTCACCCAGCGAATATTCTAAATGATTAGCAACCGGGCTAATAAGCTATATTTATAAAATGCCAAAGTTCTTTGATACACTTCTCGTCAACTTTATAGGCTAATAGAACTGTGTCTCATTACGATGTCATCATTCTTGGCGCTGGTGCGGCGGGATTGTTTTGCGCTATTACTGCTGCGCAACGTGGGCGCAACGTTCTCGTCTTAGAGCGCTCCAATAAAGTTGGCAAAAAAATTCTGATGTCGGGAGGCGGTCGATGTAATTTTACAAACTTACATATCGATGCTGACAATTTCATTAGTCATAACCCGCATTTCTGTAAATCAGCTCTCAACCAATATAGTCAATGGGACTTCATAAGCCTTGTTGAAAAACATGGTATCGCTTATCACGAAAAGACATTAGGTCAATTGTTTTGTGACAATTCTTCTAAGGACATACTTAATATGTTGCTCAGTGAATGTGACAAAGCCAATGTTACGATAAAGACACATACTGAAACTAACAATATTTCTCTAAGTCATAGCAGCTACAAAATCATCACGAATGAAGGCGAATATCTAAGTTCATCATTCGTCATCGCTTGCGGTGGCTTAAGTATCCCCTCTCTAGGAGGCTCAGACTACGGCTATCAAATCGCTAAGCAATTCGATATGCCGGTTATTGAACCTCGTGCAGCCTTGGTACCCTTTACGTTTAGTGGTCAGCTAAAAACACTCTTTGCCGAAATATCTGGCCTCTCGGTTGATACATCTGTCACAACAAGCAACACCTACTTTAATGAGGCCACACTTTTTACTCACCGCGGCCTGAGCGGTCCGGCGATACTACAAATTTCTAGCTATTGGTCACCTGGGGCGGATATACAAATCAATTTACTACCGGAGCTCGATGCTGAAGAGCATTTAATAGGCTTAAAAAATAATAAAGGTAAAACCGTATTACGCACCCAATTGTATCCCTTATTACCTAAGGCGCTAGTGATGCAACTTGAAAAGCTATGGTGGAGTGATATGGCAGACCAACCCTTAGCTGAATGGAAAACACAAGACTTAGTGCATATTGCTAGTCAATTACAAAGCTGGCAACTTAAGCCATCGGGTACAGAAGGCTACCGTACAGCTGAAGTTACGCTAGGTGGTGTTGATACCGACTACCTTTCGTCAAAGACCATGGAAAGTAAAACACAGAATGGCTTGTATTTTATTGGTGAAGTCATCGATGTTACCGGTCATTTGGGCGGGTTTAATTTTCAGTGGGCTTGGTCGTCTGGTTATGCCGCCGGGCAAAATGTTTAGGTAAAAAAGCGTGACCCTAGACATCGGCAAATGAGGGCCACGCAGTCCCAAAAGCCCCAGTGTGTCTACGCATACACACTAAGGCCAGTGAGTCGTCAAATCTTCTTACCTAACAAATGTCAGTGAAAAACTAACTGGCACTGACTTTCCAATCGAAATATCACCGACTAAGGAACTTAGCTTTGATATTCCTTCCGCTAAACCAAAATCTTTCGCCTTAACAATAATCGGCCTAATCGTAGAGACGGCTATTTTAGAGTCTGAAACTGAATGTAGGATGACATCCATCATAATTTCTTGCTCTATACCATGTAGAGACAGTGTCGCAGCAATGCGTTCAATTTGTGTGGAGCCGATTTCAAGTTTTTCTAACGGAAATGTATCGCTGGTTATCGTAATATTTGGGAACTTAACGCTCTCGAACAAAAATTCGATCATCCGTTCATCGCGAATTTCGACCCCAGTTTTCACACTATTTGTATCAATCGTGACCGTAGCCGTCCCTGATTCCGCGATAACCCCGCTAAAACTATCAAAGCTATGTGCTTCTGCGATATCACTCTTTTTGACTGACACAAAGCTAATTGCCGAAGCTTTTGGGTCTAATGACCACGTTCCCGCATTGGCGAAAACTGGTGATAGCAAGCATGCTAAGCTCAAAATAGCGATTAAATGTGCTTTCTTTCTCATAGGTGAACCTCGTATTCGCGTTAAAGACAAACCAAAAACTGTCATCGTTGACTGTTATGAGAAAAAAACACCGGTTTAACCTATTTATTCCATAGATATATGCTAACAATGCTATAGTTTATAACTATGGAATATTTATCATAATTAAGTGTAATTTGAGTTATGACTAATTGGGTATCGCAAAATATTACGGATGAACTGCCACATATTTGGCGCTTTGCGGTGCGTTTAACACGATCGCGAGTGATCGCAGAGGATCTAGTGCAAAAAACAGCGGTTCGAGCGCTAGAACGAAGTCACCAGTTTACCACTGGCTCTAAACTAAGAAGCTGGCTGTATAGCATTATGCATTCTATTTGGAAAAATGAACTGAGAGCGGAACAACTACGTCGAGAGTCGATATCCAATCTCGCCGAAATCGAACACTACGAAAGCCCAAGCTCCAGCGAAGAAACGAATCAGTTATTTAAAGAAGTTGTTTCCGAGGTCAATGCCCTACCCGATAATCAAAGAGTCGTCATGTTACTGGTCTGTGTCGAAGGTTATAGCTACCAAGAAACATCCGACATCCTAGATATAAAAATCGGTACAGTCATGAGTAGATTAGCCCGCGCACGACTTACCATAGGCCAAACATTTTTGGAGCCCCGCCGAGCAAAACTGAAAAAACCTGGTAATTGTTATGAAAGTCAGTGAAATAGAGATCTTAGAGTATATCGATCAGAAACTTGATAGTGAGTCGAGTGCCAAGCTTGAAAAGTTATTAGGTGACAATGAAGAACTAAGAGAGATGGTTAAAACCATGGAAGCTTCTAAATTACCCTACGAAGCTGCATTCTCTGCTCAAGGAGTCCCGAATATACCTGAACAACTTTATTCGCGACTATCTGAGCTGTCGAAAAATACGGGCAACTCAACGCACATGGGATCTGAAGAAACGCACTCAGCAATCTCAACAGACATACAAGCCCATACAAAACCAAATAGATTTAATTGGTCTATCGCCGCCGGTATCTGCTTAGCGTTTATTACGGGTTCGCTGACTACAATTGGTATCAACAATTTTTCAATAAATAGCCAGCAGCAACAGTTAGCACACTATGCACCCAAAGCCTTGATCGATTCAATGATTCAGTATCAATCTTTATATACGCGAGATACGATCAAATCAGTAAAACAAAACTTTGATCAAGCTAATGCCGTCATCACAGAATTTAATCTTGCAGGAAATCATAATATTCAAATCGCTGATCTATCAAGGTTTAGTTATGAATTCCGGCGCGCCCAAAAACTCGCTCACCATGATCAAACTATCATTCAGGTAGTTTATCTTGCCGAGCAAGGTAAACCCCTAGCTTTATGTATCACTAAAGGTGAACAAACTTCTTTGGGACTGATGCATTATCACTACGCTGATATGAATAGCCTAATATGGACAGATGAAGGCGTGACTTATATGCTGGTGGGCGATACGAATAAAATGGAACTTCAGACCATGTATGAATCACTAACGATATAACCATCTACCTGCAAGAACCTACCTTTACATTCAATAATACAACCAACATTCATTGGCTAATTTAACCAATCTTTAAACTCTTTAGATTGGACGAACTCGGCATAGAATTCGTCACTAACAAAATCGTCCTTTGAATAAGAAAACTCAAAGTTCGCTTCTATTGTCCTCAAGAGCTCAACCAACCTTGCATAACTCTTTTCATCTGTATAAATTGAGGCCAAAGTTGAATATGCATCTTCAAAGTAGGGCTCCATTTCAATCGCAGCCTTAGCATAACCACGAGCCGTATCGAACTGACCCGCCAGATACGCTATCGTCGACTTCAAATTCAAAAGCGCCGCATCCTCTCCAAAACGTTCGATCAATTTATCTACTGACTCACCAGCTTTCACATAGTTTTTTTCGTAAAAATAATGGTCAATCAAAATAAACGTTGTAGCTGGATCATTACCATGATGCTTTTCTAGTAGCGATAATTGCCTTACATATTCATTTTCATCAAAAACTGCTGACAACTGAATCGCCAAATCCATCAATACTCGATGATTTCTAATATCTTCGGGTAGTCTTTGGACTGCTTTATACGCACCCTCGTATTTTCCTGCTGTCTTTAAATCCACGATTTCCTGTAGATTACTTGCCAAGTCTGCATTAAATTCTTGCACTCCAAACATTCTTTTTATTAGTGATTCGCTAGGAGAAATGAGAAGTTGCGTTACAGCACCCAGAGTAACGCTTAACTCGCGTCCTGATGAAAGCATAAATATATCAACTACCGAAAGCTGCTCATTTTTTACTTGCGTAGAAAAAACCATATATTCGTAGCCACCTTCAGGGAAGGTAATACGCACCAAAGGCTTATTTCCATCAATCACACGCAAATAATCTGCATAGCCATCTTGCTGGAACACGGTACTAAACACTTTCTCCAACAGCGCCTTTTCACCAAATTTTGTATACCTTCTTACAAACCCTTGTATGTCATCTTCTTTGTCATAAGGAGTTCTAGCTGATCTAATCGCTAACTCCCTGATATCGAGCAAGCCTTCAAGGCTTTGCAGATCCTGTGAATTAATAGCGTCTTGAAACTTGATCCCCAACTCATCGTATTGATCAGCTTTTTTCTCAGCAGCTAACACAAGGTTACTAAGAGAAATAACGAATATGACGCTTATTGCGATAAGCGCATGCTTTGTTGACTTGTGAACGAAAGCAACACTACTAAGCAGGTAACTCATTGATACTCCCTTATAAGTAATATTATGTTTAAAGCTTATTTAAACTAACGTCTCTAAAACTTACGTGTTTAGCCATTGAGCTCTAGGGTACCGATTATATCCTCTACCGAAGATAGCTCGTGACGTTGCAGGTATTCTGCTATACCGTCATTGATTTTTTTACAAATCAGCGGATCATAAAACAGCGCTGTGCCCACTCCGACCGCTGTAGCTCCCGCTATCATAAATTCGATAGCATCTATCGCATTGGCTACGCCGCCCT
>CAYUVE010000067.1:0-10962 GCA_964447985.1 uncultured Thiotrichales bacterium | reverse complement strand
TCTCCCCTACAGCAAACGCTGTAGGTGAAGGAATAGTCCAGCCCTGGATGAAAATTCAGGAACAGCTGTCCCGCCGCCTCCACCAAATAAGCATGTGCCAATGGATTTAATTATGTGGATGTAAACATTTTATCGGCTAGCGATGCCGCTTATCTGGCTGGACTTATAGATGGCGAAGGTACTATAACGCTTACAAGAAAGCACAAAAACGAGAATCGTCAGTTAGCCATTACTATAGCTAATACAGAAAAACAACTACTGGACTTTTGTTTGAATACAATTGGCGTAGGTAAAATCACACGTAAAAGAACAGAAAAAAATCACCATACTGCTAGCTTTACTTACGCGATATACAATCGGCAGGCACTATCGTTAATAGAACAAATACTGCCGTATCTACGTTCTTACAAAGCTAATAGAGCAAAATTGCTATTAGATAAATATATCTCTCTAACGCCAAGAAACGGGAAATATACAACTGAGCAATTGATTAAACGCAAAAACTTTGAAAAACAAGTTCTAGCAATAAAGTCTATATAACCTATTCAAAAAAGAATTTGTCTTCGCCAAAAGCAGGCTTTAAATCATCAAACCAAGTAGCACTTTCATCGTACTTAGCAAAGAATGGGCGTTGCACCCAATCAGGATCACGACCCTGAATAAAGCGTAGAGCCAAAACCTTCTCACCATTAACTTCGGTAACACCTTGTATTTCTACCTTACCGGGTTTGGCACTCATTGATGGGCCACGCGCGGTACGGCAGATACCCGACACCTGTTGCATAGCATCACGATAGATTTGCCATGCTTTGACTAACGGCACTTCGAAATAATGGCGCGCGCCGGTGTCACGCTCTACAAACATATAGTAAGGTGTAATACCTAAATTAACCTGATCACGCCATAAACGTGCCCAGTCATCGGCATTATCATTAATACCCTGTAATAGAGGTCCTTGGCTCCGAATATTAGCACCCGTAGAACGTACACGTGCAATCGCTTGGTGAGCAATGTCGGTATCAAGTTCTTTCCAATGATTATAGTGCGCCATTAAGGTTAAATGACGACCTGATGCAATAACTCTCTCAAATAGTCTCAATAAGTCATCCGCATCGTTATCCGTAACAAAGCGGTGTGGCCAGAAAGTTAAAGCCTTACTACCAATGCGAATAGTACGGATATGATCTAAATGTTTTGAGCTTAATATCGCATCGATGTACGCAGCTAAGTTCTTGGTTTTCATTACCAAAGGATCGCCACCGGTAAATAGCACATCACTGACTTCTTTATGTGCTTCCAAGTAACTGACTAATTGGCTGGCTTCACGGCTAGCGAACTGCAAACTGGTGTCGCCAATAAATTGCGCCCACCGAAAGCAAAAAGTGCAGTAGCTATGACATGTCTGCCCTTGCTTAGGGAAAAACAAAACTGTCTCGCGATACTTATGTTGAATACCTTCGACCACTTCGCCATCGAGCTGGGGAACATTTAATTCCATCTGACCGGCTGGATGAGGGTTAAGCGTTGCGCGCACGTCATCAACAACATTACCAAGTTGTTCTTTATCACCTGCTTTTAATGCTTGCGCCACCGCATCAAAATGCTCTTCACTCAACATATCCTGCTGCGGAAAAAGTAGCCTAAAAATTGGGTCTGATGACCAGCTGGACCAATCGATTAGCTCATCAATAACGTACTGGCTTACCCGGAAAGGGAATACGCTGGCTGCCACCCTGACACCAAACTTTACGTCTTCTGGTAATTCGCAAAACTGTGGAATATTATCTAGCTGACGGTTAGTAAAGACTTTAAACTTCGGTGGTAGAGCAGATACCTCTGGTGTCAAAAGCCGTGATGCATTAGACATAGCATTCATTATTCCCACTCTCCACGTTTATTACCGGCTATTTAGGCCGGATTGTTATAGCGCAATCTTTATGGTCTAGCAGCTCAACAAGCGTCAAATACTTGCTAAAACTTGAGGATTTTCTGCCCCGTCCCAACGAGGGCTTAATTTAAGCTATTTAAAGCTGAGGATCTATATAGTGCTCTGCAAACACCTTTAATACATCGAGCTGTTTGCGATAACGTGCGTACAGGCAGGATTATAACATTTTTCTCTGACACGAACAAATATTCATATAAATCAATGAATTATAATTTATATGTAATATATATTATGAATATTATTTACGATAATAGATCGTCCATTCGATAAAACACAGAGCGCGAAGTTAATAGTAGCCTTTGGAAATCGACGCAATACAAGCGTAACCAAAGTAATGAATAGATATCTACTCGCTGCGTGCATAATAATTACGGCTGCTTAGTGTTTATCATGCAGATGGATAAGAGTGAAAAATGTTACGACGTAACCAACGGGATCCGCACCGCTTTTAAAGACTTATCAAAAAAAGAAGTCTTCGCTCTCAGCAAAATAGCGATAGTTTGTGATATCTTTCGGCTCGATACGCCCTGCTAATACAGCATCAATATCGCGCTGTACATTATCGATATATGACAAAGCCTGTCCTTGAGCTATGGCTTCTTCTAAGGACATACCCCAGATAGAAACATGGCGAGTAGTTATTAGACGAACTTTGTTTGATTTAGCCCACTCGGCAGAGATTTTTTGCCCAGCCGACCGTAATTTTTGCGCCGCAAGTTGCCGCTCTTTGAGATCCTCTATACTCTCTATGGCTTCTTTTGAAGTCTGCTGCCAGCCATTTGAGTAAAACTCGGTTCCGTTATAGAAACTTACCACCCACTTTAGATAATCATCGAGGCTTTGGACATTTTTATTTTCGATATCTTTATTATATTCATCGAAATAGAAAGAATAAGAAGGCAAGTTTTCTGGCCAATCGGCACTGTTCTCAATTGGCTGCGTGGTAGCGCAACCAACCAATAGTAAAATCGCGACTAAACTAAAAATACGCCCTGTCATGGAAAATCTCCGTCCGGCTCACTCTCATGCTCTTTCGACCCGACAAAAATTTCCTTTAGCCGAGATTGTGATGCTGATCACAGGTACGGGATCGAGATTTATGCCTCGGCGGGAGTTTTAGATCTGAAATTTCTGTTTGAAAAAGCTTTGTGCGGACTATAAAACTAAAAAATCATCGTATGATATTGATTATATAAAGAAATAATATAAAGCAAAAGCCTGATACTAGCCTAGAAGCTTCTTAATGGCATCCATTGGGCCACTACCCAACTTGCCTTCTAAAAAGGATTGCACCACGGGTAAAAACTTCTTAGCAGTATCAGTATCGATACCCAATTTTGAAAAGCCACCAAGCAATGAGGCAATACTGCCGAGATTACCGCCCCCACCTAGTGAGCCCGCTAGCCCACCGAGTGCACCCATCATACCGCCACCACTGTCAGATTCCGAAGGCGCTGCGCTCATAAATTTCTCAGCACCGGGTATCACGTTTGTTAACTCGGAAAAATCACCGCCTGAAAGTTTATCTTTTGCTGTATTAAGAAGCAGACCAACGCCACCCTCGGCTTGATCCTGACTTACACCAACTTGTTGCATTAATTGTTGGATTAAATCCATGATGACTCCTTAATAAAATACAAGCTTTAAGATCAAACTTATATTAGAAAAGATCTGCCTCAAACCGATTGAGGCAGATATCTGTGATAGTAATTAATAACTAATCGCTGGCTTCATTGCCTTGGCCTGGGCCACCCAATCGGCGACTAATTTGCCACTTGGAACAGCACGCACTAACTTCTTAGCAGCATTGACTTCACGCATCTTTTCGGTGAGATTATCTGCATTACGGTTACGTAATTCTTTCACTGAATCAACACCTGCTGCTTCCAGTAGTTCTGAATATTGAGTAGACACACCTTTAACCCGACATAGATCAGCCAAATTAACCCAACGAAGTACGTGGGAATGGCTTAAACCTGTTTTAGATTCAAGATCTTTACGTCCTTTCGGTGTTGCACCAGCCGCCAGTAACTTTGCTGGGCTATTGATGCCATTATCACGTAAGATCTTGCCGTACTTAGGGCCAATGCCTTCAATATCTTCGATTTTCATTGCCATGATGACTCCCCTTTTATTGTTAGTTCACTGCATACGGGCTTTATTGGCCCTACAAAATCTTTCACAAATCCACAGTAGTCTGCTCAGCGAAAAATGAACAGACACTGAAGCGTCTCATACACACCATGAGACAATCTAACATGCTAATATTACGAGCGATAGCGTACCGCGTTACGCTCGCTGATAATAACATGTTTCTTATTTTTGATAAGCGCTGATAC
Organism: uncultured Thiotrichales bacterium; assembly: GCA_964447985.1. Lineage (GTDB taxonomy): Bacteria > Pseudomonadota > Gammaproteobacteria. The sequence goes on along the minus strand of CAYUVE010000067.1, from coordinate 6,675 downwards.
CCATGCAAACAGTCGATCCTTTATTTCTTGGACGTGGCGAATCTCCCGTCTTTTTAAGCCCAAAATTAGCTAATCGTCATGGGCTTATTGCCGGAGCTACAGGTACCGGGAAAACCGTTACGCTCCAAATTGTTGCAGAAGCTTTTTCGAATATTGGTGTGCCCGTCTTTATGGCCGATGTCAAAGGCGATTTATCTGGCATGAGCCAGGCCGGCATTGAAAAAGATTTCTTAGAAAAACGCGCTGCCACTATTCAACTTGAAAATTACGAATACAAAGGTTTCCCCAGTATTTTTTGGGATCTGTATGGTGAAAAAGGTCACCCGATTCGTACCACCATTTCAGAAATGGGACCCTTACTGCTATCACGTTTACTTGATCTTAACGAAACCCAGGAAGGCGTATTAAATATTGGATTTAAAATCGCCGATGACGAGGGTTTACTATTACTGGACCTAAAAGACTTACGCCAAATGCTGGTTTATTTGGCTGAAAACGCCTCGGCCATATCCACTGAATACGGTAATGTCAGCAAAGCATCTATCGGGGCCATTCAACGCCGCCTGCTTGTTCTAGAACAACAAGGTGCTGAAAACTTCTTTGGCGAACCGGCCTTAGAATTGAGCGACATGATGCGCACCACCAACGACGGCAAAGGTATGATCAATATTCTGTCCGCCGTAAAATTAATTAATAGTCCGCGTTTATTTTCTACTTTCTTACTTTGGTTACTATCCGAGTTATTTGAAGAGCTTCCTGAAATTGGAGATCCTGAAAAACCGCGCCTGGTTTTTTTCTTTGATGAAGCCCATCTGCTTTTTAAGGATGCACCTAAAGCTTTAGTAGAAAAAGTCGAACAAGTCGTTCGGCTAATACGTTCTAAAGGCGTCGGTGTTTACTTTGTCACGCAAAACCCACTGGATATACCTGACACTGTGCTGGCACAATTAGGTAACCGTGTACAACATGCACTACGCGCTTTTACACCACGCGATCAAAAAGCCGTTCGTGCTGTAGCGGAAACCTTTCGACAAAACCCTGCCTTCTCTGCCAAACAAGTTATTACTGAATTAGGTGTTGGTGAAGCATTAGTCTCCACGCTACAGAAAAAAGGTGTCCCCAGTGTGGTAGAGCGCACCTTAATTCGACCACCCTCTTCACGCCTTGGGCCAGCGACAGAAGCCGAACAAAAGAAAGTGATTAAGGCCAGTCCGATTTTAGGTAAGTACGATAAAGCCGTAGACCGAGAATCAGCTTATGAAGTATTAAAGAAACGTGCTGAACAAGCAGTTGAAGAGGAAGAAAAACCAACTAGCAAAAGTAAAAAGACTAAATCAAAGAAATCATCAAGCAAACGCCAAAGCGCTGGAGAAGCTTTTCTTAAGAGCGCAGCACGCAGTATCGGTACTGCACTAGGCAGCAAAATGGTACGTGGACTTTTAGGCTCTTTAATTAAGAAAGCACTGAAGTGATATGAAACAAAAACACGTTACTACCTTAGTCGCCATCGTCATACTCGTAGCATGGGGTCTCATATTTGGTTTTCCTGAAGACGAGAACAACACAGACAATAAATCGGTAGCTGCTGAAACAAAGCAAGATATTAATATTCCATCATTAGTTGATGATACTGATGCTTTTCTACTCAAAACATTTAGACAACAAAAATCGAAAGTATGGATGGAAGTCGATCTCGAAATCACACGCCTACTTCCCGACGATAATGAAGGTTCACGCCATCAAAAATTTATTGCGGCAAGCAGCAGTGGTCATACTGTATTGGTATCGCATAATATTGACCTAGCTGATCGTGTACCGGTGAATAAAGGTAGTGAAATTCGCCTACGTGGTCGCTATGAGTGGAATGATCGCGGTGGTGTTTTACACTGGACACATCATGACCCTAAAGGAAGAATTGAAGGTGGCTGGATAGAAGTGAATGGCGAGAAATACCGTTAAACAAACTATAAGTAGGAATAGATAGTATGGCCCTAAGCAATACGATTACTGGCAGCGGCATCTTAATGCGATTTATCTTCGCCTGCATACTCGTTTTTGCCAGTTATAACCCCTCTGGGCACTCTTTCTATCACCTAGTTAAAGCCTACCCAGATCAATCTGTGGCTTTACCACTTTTAGCTTTTATCGGCGTAGTTCTGCTGATTGGCTGGGTAATCTATTTACGTGCAGCCGGAAGATCACTCGGTTTAGTTGGAATCATCTTAGCTATCGCTTTTTTTGGTACGTTAGTCTGGTTAGCGATTCACTACGAAATTCTTTCATTAGATGAACCCGACATACTGACCTACGTTATCGAGTTTGTTATCTGCGCCGTATTAACCGTTGGTATCTCCTGGTCACATATTCGTCGCCGAATTACTGGGCAGCTTGATACCGATGATGTCGAACAAGATTAGACTTATAATAACAACCCTATGAGACAAAAAAGTAAACACTACGTCGGTATTCACAACGATACCGATGGCGGTATGACCGATACAGGCAAAGTAATACGCGAAGCCTGGGCCTTTGGCATTATCGATGAAAGTGAAACCTGCGAAGGTTGGCTAAGTGCTGGAATTGAAGACCTATGGAGCAAAGTCCACGCCGAATGGGAAAAATACGGTTTTTTAGTCAACAACCTGCCGGATGATATTAAAGAAAAATATATGCGCATCCAAACCGAAGCAATAAAGCGCGCTAAAACAGCTGGTTGGAACCCTGATATCTCAGGTGAAGGTTAAAATTATGTGGGAACGAGCGCAAGATTTAACAAAAATATAACAAATAACTAATTTTTTTGTTGATCACTTAATTTTCCAGAAAATACGACGATAATCAGCGAGACGAATTATAGTAGCGTAACTACTCATAAATAAAAGTTGTATCAAGTATTCTCTAAATTACTTTTAGCCACATTTTCTTACAAGGGAGCTCTCATGCAGAAAAAGCATAATATTATTGCTGTAAGTTTATTATTGGCCTTAAGTGCCTGCGGAGGCGGGGGTGGAGGCGCTGCAAGTCCACCACCGAATACCGTATCCGGTGATGTCATGACACCTAATGGTATGATCGCATCCATTGCCAATCCATCATTAGCAGATAGGCTTTTAAATTGGATACTGCCTAGCGCAGTTGCAGATCTCGTAGGAATAGCTGATGTTCCTGACAATACTGTTGTTGAACTTGTTCAACTTGATACCGGCGGAAATGTTATCTCTGTATTGAGCTCTACGACAACAACTAATGGTCGTTACAGTTTTAATCTGGACAACCTAAATCTAACCAATACTTCAAGTCTTGCGGTGCGCCTGCCAAACAGTGGCGGTGCGCCTATACACGCCATTGTGTCAGGTTCGAATGTTGATGTCGTACCTGAAGCGGAAGTCATATATCAATCTATAGTGACAAGTGGTAACCCTTATTCAAACTACACGCAAAATGAAATCAGAGATCTAGTAGAAGCTTTACGCCAAGCTAGCACCTTTGATGGTGGCGCAGTTGGTGGCGATATCAATTCTACGGTTAGCGCTTTAGACACTGTCCTGTCAAATGAGACTGGATTGAGCACCTTTCTAACCAATACTGGTAACACAGCAGGTCAAACTTCTAGTGGGCCCGGTGATATAGGTAACTATTTTCCTCAAACGCAGGGAGCCGTATACACCTTTTCAATTCAAGAAACACTTGACGGTACTGTAGTGGGGAATTCTGTAGAAACGCTTACTGTTAACGAAACTACTGTCAGTCAGGGAGTTGCGACAACTCGTGTTACATCAAGTATAGACGGTGATTTATTTTTCTCAGAAAGTGATAGCGGAATTACTCACGCCGCTGATTTTGGCGGCTCTGTTTCTATGTCAACTCAAATACCCGTAATACTTACTTTTCCAAATACACCGGGAGAAAGCTTTACGGTTTTTCAAAATTCACCTGTCGCCTTCAATGACCCCGACATTGGTGTAATTAATGGCAATATTGATATTAGTTATAGTGTATTAGACTCTCGTACCTTATCCGTTCCAGCTGGAACATTTACAAACGTTCTCGGCTCTAGGCTTACTATCAGCGGTCCATTTACGGCACAAGGAATAACAATCAACGTAACCGGAACTCAAGATATGTTCTTTGCGCCAGGAGTTGGCGTCATAAGAATTGATACTACTGTAACAGCCTCAGCTGCAGGAGTCTCTACAGTTGCCACTGAGACAGCCACCTTAACGTCTGTTACAGGCTTGTAAATACAAATAAGCTTTGTGGGCCGCGGTTTAGATTGCCTCTAAAGCGCGGCTAGCTACCCTTATTCAATATCAATAACTTAAACGCCTATGACTTATAAGTCTTTGACTTTAATACTGAAAACCCGGATAATACCCGCCCTTGCGCGCCCGTAGCTCAGCTGGATAGAGTACCTGGCTACGAACCAGGCGGTCGGGAGTTCGAATCTCTCCGGGCGCGCCATATACAAAAATGCCCCTTTATGGGGTTTTTTTGTATATGCTGTTTTTGGAATGATTTCGAATCCCCGACTTATCTAATTACGTAGAGTTCGACTCGAGTTCTGCCAGGAACGAGAGAACGCCCGCAGGGCGAGCGAAGCGAGTAGTCTCTCCGGGCGCGCCATATCAAAAGACCCGCCTAGTGCGGGTTTTTTGATATGGTGTGTAAGTATTTCCTAAGCTCACTGTAGAATCTTCTTACGAAGCTTCATTCAGTACTAGTTTGCTGGCGCTCACGTCGCACTTTGTTCGTTCTGGTCGCACTTAGAACCACTTCGCGTTTTACCTCAAAAAGTCTTTCGGACTTTTATCAGGTACTTCCTACGCTTCGCTACGGTCGCATTAAGTACTTCCTGAACTCACTTTGTTCGTTCTGGTCGCACTTAGAATCGCTGCGCGTTTCATTAAGTACTTCCTGAACTCACTTTGTTCGTTCTGGTCGCGCGTTTTAGAAAGGCCCTATTTGAATTACGCTAGCTTATTTTTTAAAATAACCTACTGACTGAAATACGAATGTATTGGTGCAGGCGCTAGAAACACTCGCTTTTTATAGTGAAATTGGTTCCTTGCGTTGATGACTAGCTGAATGTAGCGGGCTGACTTGGCTTCGCTCTTATCAGTAAAAAGGGGCGAAATAATCCAATTTTCTACAGCACCAAAACTGAAGTTAGCCTTTTCTTACTTATCCTTAGTTTCGCTTACTTTTTGTTCGCTGAGTAGTGTTGCTGCACCAACTCTGAGCAGTGATCAATCACTCTCAACGGCAGGATACTTTCATTTGTCCTGGTCGGCGCAAGACTCGTCTCCAAGACAATACGAATTACAACAAGCTATTGACGAAACATTTAGTGACCCAGACGTCGTTTACCTTGGGCCAGACAAAGCAACGGTTATCAGTGGATTAGCCAGCGACCGCTATTTTTATCGGGTTCGCGCTACGGATCAGGGCGATTGGAGTGAGCGAGTACAGGTTGACGTGAAACATCATTCTCTTACCCGAGCAATCAGTTTTTTTACCTTGGGTGCGGTCATGTTTATCGCATTGATGGTGGTGTTAGTTAGTGGTGCCCGTAAAGAGGACTCTCTGTGACCACGATCAGCATTGATGCAAAACGTTTACGCGATGATATTAATGCACTATCACAAATTGGTCGCGGTGCAGATCAAGGCATCTATCGTATTGCATTTAGCGACGCCGATATGCAAGCACGTGACTGGCTTAAGCAGCGAATTGCCGACGCGGGTTTAGAGACTTACCAGGACGGCGCGGCCAATATCCACGCGCGCTTAGAATGGTCCGATGATACGGCTAGTGTGATGACGGGATCGCATATCGATTCTGTTCCGGGTGGCGGACATCTAGACGGTGTGTTGGGCGTGCTATCCGGTTTAGAGTGCTTGCGCCGCATAAAGGAACTTGAGTTACCGATTAAACGCCCCCTAGAGGCCGTCGCCTTTTCTGATGAAGAAGGCCGCTTCGGTGGCATTTTTGGGTCTAGCTCAATTTGTGGCCGACTGACCCCCGAGAGCCTACACGCCGCTCATGACTTAGAAGGCATTACCTTGGTTGAGGCCATGGCGAAGCATCAGCTAAATGCGATGGATGCGCTGTCGGCGACACGCGCGCCGCAATCGATTCACGCGTTTATTGAGTTGCACATTGAACAAGGCCCCGTGCTCGAGCGGCAAAAAATTCATCTCGGTGCGGTAGACGCCATAGCCGGCCTGTTTAAATGGAATGTACAACTCAGTGGTGAGGCAGCCCATGCCGGTTCTACGCCGATGGATATGCGCCAAGACGCCTTTCAAGGTTTGGCAGAATTTTCAACCGAGCTAAACCGTATTCTTGAAGAACACGGTAGCCCACGCAGTGTTGCAACCATTGGTCGTGTTGAACTGTCGCCAGGTGCTGCTAACGTGGTGCCCAATATGGCGCAATTTTCGATTGATGTGCGGGATACAGATAAAGACATATTACAAGCCTTGGCAGATGCCATGCGTCGCGCCCTGTCCAGCATTGCCCGCCGTCGTCGCTTAATGTTTGAATTTGATGTGTTAAGCGAGATTGCGCCGGTTAAGTGTAATAGTCGTATCACGCAAATGATTGAGCGTACATCGCATGCACTCGGCATTAATAGTTTACGTATGGCCAGTGGCGCCGCGCATGACACACAAA
>CAYUVE010000066.1:0-11139 GCA_964447985.1 uncultured Thiotrichales bacterium | reverse complement strand
ACCTCCTAAACTAGTGTCTCCTAGTTCTAGTGTCCACTCAACCCAGTACACTTCAATTTTCTAAACAAAAAAATCGCTTCATTATTACCTCCGATTCTTACCAATATTTTGAGAAAGAGGTTGCTATGAAGAAAGTTATTTCACTGATTGTCGCTGTATTGCTGTCGGTTTCCGTTCAAGCTCAAGATGATGATGCTATCAATGATGATCATTCCAATCAGCCTGATATAAGCGGTTTAGTTGAAGCGCCTTCTAACGCAATTGTCGTTGCTACTGAGCAGTGTCGACTTTGGGCGCAAGATGACGCAATTGAGGCCGCCGAATTAGATGAATATTTACTTAGCTGTGTAAACGAGGAACTGGAAAGCCAAGGCTATCAATCTGTGACCGCTCTTTAGTATTTCTTAACTCAGCAATTCAATACATTAAACATTGAATCGCTGGGTTCATGATTGAATGCTAACCGGTATGCAGGGTGCCATTAGTAACCTGTGCGCTAACAGCGATGACTTTAATGATCATCTGTTTTTGCACATAGCTCAGGATCTCATAACTCAGGGGTATAGCGTTAATATTAATGCCATGCCAGAAGAGATTCTGAACGCACTATGGTGTCAACAACGTCATAGAGAAAGCCGAGCATTTCATCCGGCGGGTATTGGGCATGGCGCTCATCACTATGTTGATTGTGGTATACGTGGTGATGAAATCAGTTGGATAACGGGTGAGTCGTTAGCAGAGCAACAGTGGTTCGAGTGGTGCAGCGCTTTGCAACATTACCTGAATAGCAAACTATTTTTAGGTTTGTTTTCATTTGAAAGCCATTTTGCACATTACCCGCCGGATGCTTTTTATTGTAGACATATCGATACCTTTCATAGAGAAACTAGCCGGGTATTGTCTGTTGTTGTCTATCTTAATCGGGACTGGGATCCGAATGATGGTGGTGAATTGGTTTTGTATTCTGATGAAGACGATACTAAAGGAATTTACGTGCTACCAACTTGGGGAACCTTGGTGATATTTTTTAGTAAAGAATTTCCGCATGAAGTGTTGCCCGCGAAACGTGATCGCTATTCTGTTGCTGGCTGGTATCGATTGAGATCATGTCATGATTGATATTTACTTTAGTTGGCTTGTGAAAAGCGTTTTTTTGTTGGATAAAATTATCACTAACAGTAAAAGTTGATCAATTTATATGAGGATGAAATGTGAAAATTAGACCGCTTTATGATCGAGTGGTTGTGCGCCGCCTGGATGTCGAAACCACAACAAAAACGGGGATTGTTATTCCTGATTCTGTGACAGAGAAACCAAACCAAGGTGAAATAGTGGCTGTCGGTGATGGTGCTATCACTGGTAAGGGCGAACTGCGCGCGTTAGCAGTTGCTGTAGGAGATCGTATTCTATTTAGCAAATATGCTGGCACCGAAATCAAACTGGCAGGAGAAGAACTGTTGGTTATGAAGGAGGCAGATATTTTGGCTGTTGTGGTGAATATTTGTGATGAACAGGAGAATGCAGCGTGAGCGCGAAGGCCATAATATTTTCCAATGATGCACGACAAAAAATGATGGAAGGTGTCAATATCCTTGGCGATGCGGTTAAAGTGACTTTAGGTCCTAAAGGTCGCAACGTAGTATTAAGTAAAAGCTATGGCGCACCAAATGTCACTAAAGACGGCGTGTCTGTGGCAAAGGAAATCGAACTGAAAGATAAATTCCATAACATGGGCGCGCAAATGCTTAAACAGGTGGCTGCTAAAACGGCAGATGTTGCAGGTGATGGCACGACTACGGCTACCGTATTAGCGCAGGCAATGCTACGGGAAGGTAATAAAGCGATTACTGCGGGCATGAATCCGATGGACCTTAAACGCGGTATAGATTCAGTCGTCAAAGCAGCAGTAGAAGAATTAACATTGATGGCGTTACCGTGCGAAGATAATACGGCGATTCGACAAGTTGCGACGGTATCAGCTAACTGGAATGCCGATATTGGTGATGTCCTCGCTAAGGCTATGGAAAAGGTGGGGCGTGAGGGTATCATCACCATAGAAGAAGGCAAGTCGCTCGAAAATGAGCTTGAACTGGTAGAGGGTATGCAGTTTGATCGCGGTTATCTCTCACCTTACTTTATCAATAATCAAGATAAAACGCAGGTAGAGTTGGAGAACTGTTACGTCCTGTTGTTTGATAAAAAAATCAGCAACGTTCGGGATTTGCTCCCACTACTTGAAAGCGTGGCCAATGAGGCTCGTCCTTTATTAATTATTGCAGAGGATGTTGAAGGCGATGCTCTGGCAACACTGGTCATCAATAACTTACGTGGCATACTGAAAGTAGCAGCGGTAAGAGCACCTGGCTTTGGGGATCGTCGCAAAGCGGTATTACAAGATATCGCGGTACTTACCAATGGCACGGTGATTTCGGAAGAAGTTGGCTTGTATTTGGAAACGACCGAAGTAAGTCATTTAGGCACAGCAAAAAAAATCGTGATCAGCAAAGATACTACGATTATTGTAGAAGGTGGTGGTGGCAAAACGGAAATTGATACACATATTAAAAAAATTAAAACAGAAATTGAACATTCAAGCTCAGATTACGATAAGGAAAAATTGCGTGAACGCATCGCCAAGCTAAGTAGCGGGGTGGCAGTGATTAGGGTTGGTGCAGCGACAGAGATTGAAATGAAGGAGAAAAAAGATCTGCTCGATGATGCCCTGCATGCGACCCGTGCGGCGGTGGAAGAAGGTATCGTACCTGGTGGAGGCATTAGCTTGATACGCGTTGCCGATGCGATTAGAGAAAAGTGTATGAGTATTGATGATCGTGACCAACAGATGGGTGTCAAGATTGCACTGCGGGCTATGGAAGAACCGCTAAGACAGATCGCCATCAATGCCGGTGCTGAAGCTAGCGTGGTCATTAATCGTATTCGCTCAGAAAAAGGGCCATATGGCTATAATGCCCAGACAGGTGAGTACAGTGACTTACTGGAAATAGGGATTCTCGATCCTGCGAAAGTCAACCGCACAGCACTGCAAAATGCAGGATCAATCGCGGGCTTGATGCTGACTACCGAGGCAATGATAACGGACAAACCTGCTGTCAGAAAAAGTGGTGCTGCGGTAACAAACTACTAGGATTGGTAGTTTGTTTTGCCACGTCATTAGGGGTGCATTGACACCCCTTTTTTGTCAAGGCTTCCCTAATTCTAATACTGAAAACTGAGTAATTACTATTTAAAAAGCTATCCCGCTGTTGCGTATATCGCATAAAATCGACGCCTATCTTACCTGGGGACAAGTGAATGAAGGTCGCCGTAATCTATAACCGCGAGTCTCAAAAAGTCATCAATTTGTTTGGCCAACCGAACAGAGAAAAATATGGACTTGCCGCCATTAATCGTATTGTTAATGCCTTAAAAAAAGGCGGCCACCAGGTTAAAGCTTTTGAGGGAGATAAAAACCTCATTGATGGCCTAGAAGAATTTATGCCACGCACCCTGGTTGGCGAACGACCAGGTATGGCTTTCAATCTTTCGTATGGCATACAAGGTCAAGCACGTTACACCCATGTACCCGGCATTTTAGAAATGGTGGGCGTGCCTTATGTCGGCTCGGGGCCACTTGCACATTCATTAGCCCTCGACAAAGTTGTGGCTAAAATGTTGTTTGTGCAAAACAACGTGCCTACTCCTGCGTTTGCGGTATTAGACGCGCCGGGTTTCGAATCACCCGATATGGTATTCCCCTTAATTGTTAAACCAAAGAATGAATCCGTTTCCTTCGGCATTAAGATCGTGAATAACGAAGAGGAGCTGCGTGCCGCTGCCGATGTCATTTTTAAAGAATTTGATCAACCTGTATTAGTTGAACAGTTTATCGATGGACGCGAAATCAATGTCGGGCTATTGGGAAACGGCTCTCTTGTTGAGTCCTTTCACCCTGCCGAACTCATCTTTGGCAAAGGTGGCCCAAACATCTATACCGAGGAAGATAAAAAGCGAGAGTCAGGCAGAGATATTGAAGTGATCTGTCCTGCAAAGTTAGATGAACAGGTTTCGGAAACAGCAAAACACATCGCATTAAAGGCCTTTAATGTCCTTGGATGTTATGACTGCGCCCGTGTTGATATGCGTATGGATAGCGAAGGCAACCTCTACGTCCTAGAAGTAAATAGCTTGCCGAGCCTTGGCGAACACGGCTCTTACGTCGCTGCGGCAGAAGCTATGGGATTACACTTCGCTGCCCTGGTCAATCGCTTAGTTGAAGTTGCCTCATCACGTTATTTCGGCACACCCAATCCTCCTGAATTAAAACGCGCACCAAAAAATGCTTCAGAAAAAGTATTCGCCTACTTAACTGAACGGCGTGACAAACTAGAGAGAAATATTGAGCAATGGGTAAGTTTATCCAGCCACAGTAGCGACCCCGTCGGCATCCGTCGAGCCGCGGCGAAAGTATCAAAACTGATGAGCGAGCTTGAGCTAGCTCCCGTTAGTTTATTTACAGATCCACCACATGTGTGGGCATGGGAGACTACAAAAGGATTTAAAAACGGAACCCTGATACTTTGCCATATCGATGTCCCTTTTAACTCGGCAATGGGTGGCGAACATTTTCACAGAGACCCGGAGTGGCTTTATGGTGAAGGCATTGGCGCATCACGTGGCCCCTTAGTCCAACTTGAGTTTGCCCTACGTGCACTTCAAAAAGCGCGCAAGCTGATGTCTATCCCCCTTGGCGTCATGGTGTATGCTGACGAGGGGCGCGATTGTGAAGAAAGCGCAGAATTTATCAGCCAAGCTGCGGCTATGGCAGGTAAAGTCATCGTGCTACGTCCCGGCAATGCTGATGATAGCCTGGTAATGGGGCGGCGTGGTCAACGGCGCTATCAAGCCTTTTTTCAAGGCAAACCGCGCAAGTTGGGGCAAGCCGCCAAACAACCAGGTGTTATGGTGAGAGCCCTTCAGGCATTAACCGAGGTATCAGCCATTGGTAACCGTAAAGAACGCATTGCCGTAGCAACTGTAGACATTAAACCTGAATCATACCCAAGATTACTACCGCATCGGGTTGTCGCTACCTTACAAGCCTCATTCCCTAATACGCGTGCTGCGGATAATTTAGAACAACAAATCAGCGATATTCTGGCAAATTCAAATGCCGAACTTGCGCTGTTATCAGACCGCCCATCGATGCCGTCACGACGAATTAATAACGAGCTATTAAAGCAACTCACCCAGGTTGCTAGCAAATGGGAAATACCTCTCAGAAAAGAAACCAGCTTATGGCCATCGGTGGCGGGCTTGGTACCGCCTCAGGTGCCGGTTGTCTGTGGTGTTGGCCCTTATGCAAAAGCCTTGTATACCGGGCAAGAAGCCGTTTCGCGTATCAGTCTCGTCCAACGCACTTTACTACTGGCTGAGTTTCTTCTCGAACAAAGTCACTAGAGGAAGACAAGATGCTGCTTATCATTGACAACCAAAGCCAGTATCTGCGTCAGTTTAAGCATAATTATCTAGACCAAAATGATATTCCCCACGTGATTTTTGATCATAATGATCAAATCAATTTTGGAAATTTATCAGAGATCAGTGGCTTAATACTCTCTGGTGGCAAAGGTAACCCTTACCAACCGCTCAACCTGACAGCTAATTACGTCGCCATGATGAATTGCGACGTACCCACCATCGGTTTTTGTCTAGGCCATGAGATTATCGCTGTCACCTATCAAGCGAAAGTTAAGCGCTTGGAAGAGTATCAAAACCGCAAACAGAAAATCATTTTAGATAAACCGGATGACCCAATATTCGCGGGTTTAGAAGAACCTGAATTTATGATTCAAAAAAAACATCGCTACCACGTCCCAAGCTGTCCGAAAGATTTTGAAATAATAGGTCACTCAGAAGTTTGCGAAGTTGAAATTATTCGCCATATTGAGAAACCAATTTATAGCTTTCAAGGGCATCCTGAAGTATCAGGCAAGGACGGAATTAAAATAATGGATAATTTTATGAAGATGTGTAATTTGACCGCGTGATTTCCAGCAGTATGTTCTTAGTTATATAAAACCACTTGCTAGTTCGCAAATGCAAGACTAATCATCTATCTAAAACTAGTGAAAAAGTAATAAGAAAAGCGCGGCTTAAAACTATTCCTCATGATATCCTTCGCAGTCATGTTCTATCGTAACAGTTGTAGAATGTAGGTCCTTAAAACGTTTAGAATTAATCTGCCAAACGCCTGTTTTTTCAATAGTACGAACTGATGCTGCAGGTATTTCTTCTGTAAAAAGATTAAGTGTTACAGCGGGTTCCTCGGCGTTAAGGAATTTTAGCGAAACCTGATTTTTCCAATAGGGCCGGTAATTTCTCAGATCAGTATTTTTTAATTTTGTAGTGCTGTGCCACTCTCCATTGCTGTGTAGCACAAATCGAAAATCAGTAATGGTGTTAGCCTTGCAACGTGTTAATGGTTCTGAAGCTTGCCACTGAATGGTACTGCTTGATGTTTGAGTTTGTTTAAGCGGGGTGCTGGTCGATATAGAGGCGCATGCCGCTAACGAGCAAAGAGCGAACGACATTATCAATGGTCGGCTCATGAATTCTACGTCCTTATAGTAATGTTTAGACTGATTATAGACTGGATGTGTAGTTTACGCTCTATAGAGCGTAGAGGTCAAGCCGTAGAAGTTTAACAATTACGCTCTATGGAGCGTATGACCTTGCGATATGAAATTAAAAAAGCCTTCGGGGAAAGCCTTTCCAAGCTGCGTCGTCGGTCGTCTGAAACATTAGAAGGGGTCGCTGTAAAAGGTGATATGACGCTGCGCTATGTGCAGGACGTGGAAGCAGGTAATAAACTGCCATCAGTTCTCACAGTGATTAAACTATGTGATGCCTTAAATGTCACTCCAGACAAATTACTATTGCCTGTATTAAAGCACTACAGAAAAATCAAAAAACTGGCAAAATAAAACCTATGATCCAGCAGGAATTCTTGCTTGGATTTTTGCTGACCGCGTGATTAGCTTAACTTGATATTTCTCCTGTTGCTTGATTCTTTCTTCAGGCTATGAAACCTTTTTTATAGCTGTCGACAGACCAATTCTTCGATCATGGCTCTTATTAATTGTTGATAAGAGGTGCGGAATTGGCTCTATTCAGAAAGCTGTTGCTGATTGGTTGCAGTTATATAGGTATCTGTCAATCAGTGTGGGCAGATATTTCGCATTGGCCGCAATCTATGGTGGTGATTACCTCAGATAAGCATCCCGTTACTGGAGATGAAAGTTTAACAGTAATCCCAGCCAGTCCCTCATTGGATGTTCAGCTGCTTAATCTGGATGCGGTAACAGCTGTCGAGCGCAAGCTGGGTGAAGGCCTGCCTGCCGACGCAGTACAAGCGCAAGCTATGGTCGAGCAGCGCGTCGCCGAGATAGGTCGCTCGAATCTCGAAGCTGAGATTCGTAAAGCCTATCTGCCGTTAGTGACGATGATGTCCTATGGTCTTGATCGATACCCGGTGATCATCTTTGATGGAAGAGCTGTCATTTACGGAGTGACTGATCTGCCTTTGGCGCTTAGTCAATATCGTCAGTGGTTAAGTAAAGCTGGGGAAGGCACGACGAATGATTAAAAGCCTTTCAGTGTTGATCATTCTTCTTTCATTTCAGGTGCAAAAGACTCAGGCCTTTGAGGCGGAGCCGACGACCATAACTACTGATGAAATTATTGAGTCAATCACGCTTGATCGCTCATGCCTGAATTATTGTATTACCGGTGTTTGTGTATGGCTTCGTTGCGGTCTTAGTGGTTGCAGTATTGAAACCAGCATTCGCGTTGCCCATTACAACCCTGATCTGGTGGTCAGTGTGTATGACGAGCCAGGTGACAATCCGTGGCAAGAAATGGAGGCGCTGTTTGGCTCGCTAGATACAGGAATAGTCAGCGGTATCGTCAGTACTTTTCATGATGCCTTTGTGGGAGGAGGGCATCGTACCGAGGGCGGGAATCAAGCGACAGACCAAAGTTTACGGTTCAAAGAAGTCACTGCAATTGGTCATCCTTTCTCGTCCATTTCCGACTTTATTGCAGGCACAAGTTTCTATTGTCCTTCCGAAGCGGAATCGTTTAATCCCTACCTGCTTTCCTCTCTCGATGCGTTAACCTGGCGTCTCGGTTTACCCGAGATGCTGTATTTGCAAAATCTCTTTCCTGGTCGGCGCGTTGTCGGTGCGGGCTTTCATCAAAACTGGGAGCCCGTATGGCCCCGCACCGGGTTCATCAATCAAAAAGATGATGTCAAAGCGGCGGCGGTTATTGCCCAAAGGGCTGGCAATATCGTGACTCAGCTTAATCAGCCACATGTTTATAACGCACTCAACGGCAATGGATATAACAGAACTTGGCTGCCGGAACGACGGAATCCGGGCAGTAATATGAATAGGAGCTGCGGGCAGTCAGTGGCAGGTAGGGTATAAAGTTACTCTGAGGAGATTTGGGTTACCCTTGTTTGTATCCCCAGTGTATCCCAAGCCATTATTCTAAGTGGGCTGGTTGAAATAATCCGTTGCGTTTATGATAGAAAGAAGGTGGTACCAGAGGCCGGACTCGAACCGGCACACCCTTGCGGGCGGGAGATTTTGAATCTTTAAATTATAATCATTTCTTATTGTTGATCAGCGTTACTTAACGTAGATCAATGCTCTCTATGTGGTTGATATAAAACAGTTTTATCGATTTAATCTGTTTTTAATTCTCTAGTTCGTGTTACTCAATGTAGCTTTAAATATCCTGAAATTACGGCAGTTTGTATCCTAGGTGTATCCCAAATCTCTTTGAGTCATGAGCTAGTCGGCAAAGACTGGAAAAGAACCATGGCAAGATTATCAGAAAACCGCTTTGTATTTAGTCAATCTAACTTAAGCTTACTAGAGCGCAGTATAAACGCCGGTCAGTATGAACGTGAGACATTTGTCTATGATACAAAGAGTTCCCTAGCCCTAAGAATACGGCCAAGTCAGCTTTTTACCGATTGCGTGTTTAGCCTTTATAAAAGAATCAAAGTCAATGGTATTGGTAAGGGGAGTATTTATAAGCGCAATATTATCAAAGTCAATGGTATTGGTAAGGGGAGTATTTATAAGCGCAATATTATCAAAGTCAGTGAAGCAAGGAACTTAAAAATCCCTGTTTCCGAATTGCGAGCCAAAGCTGATAGTCTGGTGCTAGAGATACAAAAGGGCAATGACCCGGTTAAAGTGGCTAAAGAAAAGGCGATGGTCATAGAAGCTGAGAGAGGCTTAAAAAGTGCGAAGCGTAACGTGAAGAAAATGGTCTACGGGACGCCCGATAATAGGCAAGACAGTTTTATCTCTGAGCGGACACCCGCCAAATCTTACCGTGTAGATATAGATTACACATTTGAGTCATTGTTGCCAGAATTGCTGGATGAACCTCTATATTCAATTACCCCTGAATACGTCAAGAATCTATACCTTGAAAAGCTGCCAAGAGGCAAAACCCAATTGCACAATGCCATGCGTATTTTGCGATCAGTATGGAATTGGGCAGAGACAAAATACGACGATACAGAGCTATTTATACGTAACCCAGTATCAAGAGCGATGAAGCAATTAAACGTTAATATTAACAAAACGAATTGCTTAAAAAATAGGCTGCACGACCAAGACTTCACTGCGTATATTAATGGGGTATTAAAGCTAAAACAATATGATCATACCTCGGCATTCCGTAATAGCCGTGACGCATTGTTATTTATTTTGTTCTCAGGCGTAAGAAGAACGGCGGCTGTCTCGATAGAGACACGTAAACTAGACCTAGAAAGAGGAATATTTAAGATTATCAATAAAGGTGGTATGGAGTTAGAACTACCTTTAAACAGTTATACTAGGGCAATTGTCGAGAATAGACTGAAAAACTTGCCTGTTGATAGTCAGTATTTATTTCCTGGTATCGGGGGAGGCAGTCACTATAGAGATACGACGGATGCGAGGTCAATCGTGAAAGAATTATCAGGTATTTATATGACTAATCACGATCTACGACGAACCTATAAATCCACTGCTATAGAATTACATCTTAACCCAATGATAGTGGATGACTTATTAGGTCATACAAGGGGAGGGGTTAACGCACACTATGTCCATCCTTCCATGGCTGCTTTACGTGAAGTCAGTCAGAAGATTTGTGACTACATGGTAAACGCATCACACATTAACGTAGTTAAGGAATTAACTCAAAGTTGGTAGTTTTTTGTGAGTTGGTTTTTTAGGCTATATATAAATTGCTGAGATGCCTACTAGAGATATATTTCTTTAGAAGGCACCACTATTTTTGTGTTGGCTTCCTTAAATGCCATAACATCTGACTTAAGATAAAAAACCTTATTAAATCGCTTACGCCATATAAGGCCTGGCTGTTCGTGGGTTGATCGCCATTTTCTCAGTGTCGCAGGTGCTAGCTTAAGTAGTTTAGCCGCTTCAAAAGTAGATAATTCCTCGTCATTTTTATCTGTCATATCGATAATCTAGGCTGTAAATCACAAGAATTAACTTAGTTGATATTTGCTATAAATGCCCCAGTTATTTTTCTATAGAACAGAGAAAATAAATTTTCTTATTCGTAAATAGCATATTAAGGTGATGTAATTGTGTATTCAGATTTTACATATGATTACGTTGGGAATTATGCGATATGCGATTGGGATCATTATCTAGCCTTGCCCACCAGGGAAAATAGCTAGTCGCTTAGATTGGCGCATTCTTTTTTGTTGACCGTCTCAGTTTTACTGATACCGATAATATGGCTTAGTTTGTGCTGTTTTTAAGTTTCAGCAAAGGACGCTGGTGGTAGGTCTTTAGCAAGACCCATCGTTGGTATGATTCATTGGCTGAAGTTGGTCAATCTACCAGGCTGTATTTGGCCTCTCAAAACGTTGCTGATTGCACTTTATCGGGTGACTGGAGTCGTAGTAAGGGAAAAAATGGTTCAGAAGTGACGTGATTTCTATGCTGGCAAATACAACCAAATGTCTTTCGAGATCTAGCATGATGCATCTCCCCCAGCGTCACTGCACAATGCAGTGACGCTGGGGGAGATGTATATAGG
>CAYUVE010000065.1:0-11215 GCA_964447985.1 uncultured Thiotrichales bacterium | reverse complement strand
TTCATAATGACACCGATTGAACCAACTAATGTGGCTTTGTCTGCATAGATTTCATCAGCAACGGAGGCGATGTAGTAACCGCCCGATGCACAAATGTCAGATAACACGGCATACACCGGAATATCGCTGTATTTTTCGCGTAAGCGATTAATTTCATCAGCGATATAACCTGACTGCACTGGACTACCGCCTGGGCTGTTGATACGTAGAATGATTCCAGCTGTTTGTTTGTTTTTAAACGCTTTACGCAAACCGGTTACCACGCTGTCGGCACTGGCCTCAGTGGCCGCGCTAATTACGCCATTGATTTCAATCAAGGCAGCGTGTTTACCAGGTTTAATAATATCGGCATCGACACCTGCATTATTTTTACCGATGAACAACCAAAGAATCAGAAACAAATAGGCGAAGGTAAGCAATTTAAAGAATACACCCCATCGACGACTACGACGCTGTTCTTTTAATCCGGCTAGAGCGATGCTTTCTAGCACATCTCTTTCCCAACCAGGTCGATTACTACGACTTTCGGCTGGCGCCGTCGGCGCAGCTGAACCTGTCCAATTGTCACTTTGATCACTCATATTACGATGCCTTCTGGTTTATAGGTGGAAATGGTTTAAACCAATTTTCTAAATCGGGTAATGAATCCAAGCAATCTACTGCCTGGTTATCTAATAGTCGTTGGCGACTATGGACACCGTAGCTGACGCCAACCGCATCGACGCCCGCATTCTTGGCCATGACCATATCAAACTCTGTATCGCCAACCATTAAAGTTTCTTCTGCTGAAACGCTTAGCTCATGCATCAGCTCATGGAGCATTTTGGGATGGGGTTTTGATTCTGTCTCATCAGCACACCGTGTCGCATCAAAATAACGATGGCAATCGGTTTCCTTAAAAACACGATCCAGACCGCGTCGGGCCTTGCCTGTGGCAACACCGAGCAGATAGCCTTTTTGTTTTAACGATTGCAGCATTTCTGTGGCACGCGGAAACATCGGCATGGGAACTTCTGCCGCATCAACAAAATGATAACGATAACGATCGGTGATAGCATCCCATGTTGCTTGATCATGGTCGTTCGCCAAACGTGCAATAGCATTGCCTAAGCTTAATCCTATTATCTCTCTGACATTATCTTCAGCTGGCTCAGCCAAGCCCGCATCGACAAACGCACGCTGCATAGAGGTGACGATGCGGTCAATGGAATCCATCAAAGTGCCGTCCCAGTCAAAGACAATTAATCGATAATCTCGTTTTGATGTGGCGCTATTCAAATTCATGTTTCAAGTGTATCTATTAAGCATTGTAGAGATTCGGGCAATGGCGCGTTCAAAACGATTCTCTCTCCCGATTGCGGATGAGAAAACTCTAATTCAGACGCATGCAAAAATAATCGTTTTAATCCTAGGTTTTTGAATTCAGCATTTGTTGCTGTATCACCGTATTTAGCATCCCCTGCCAAGGGAAAACCGTGGTGCGCAGCATGCACTCTGATTTGGTGGGTGCGCCCGGTAATAACATCGACCTGCATCAAAGTGGCTTTAGTATAGCGTTTAACAATTTCAAAAAGACTAATGGCTTCTTTACCTTCTTTATCCACAGTGACAACGCGCTCACCCGACTTCAAACTATTCTTACGCAGTGGATAGGTAATACGCCGATGATTCTCAGGCCATTGTCCTACCACCAAGGCAAGGTAGCGTTTTTTGACCATAGAGTCGCGTAATTGTTCGTGTAAAGAACGCAGTGCGCTGCGACGCTTAGCTAACATGAGACATCCCGATGTTTCACGATCGATGCGATGCACTAGCTCCAAATAATGACGCTTAGTCTCGCTAGCACGAAATGCTTCAATCACTCCGTGGCTTAACCCACTGCCACCGTGTACCGCAACACCGCTGGGCTTGTTCACAATGAGTAAGCGATCGTCTTCGTAAAGGATGGAGGCTTCGAGCTGCTCAATCAGTGGGATCGGGACAGCCTGCTCGGATTTCTGTGAAGTTCGGACGGGCGGTACACGGACACTATCTCCCGCTAAGAGCCGATAATTCGCCTTGACTCGACCTTTATTTACGCGGACTTCGCCCTTGCGCATCATGCTGTAGATACGGCTGCGAGGCACGCCTTTTAGCTGTGTCATGAGAAAATTATCGATACGTTGACCGGCGTATTCGCCATCAACAGTTATCCAGCGCACCATATTAGTGCCATTTTTACTCTGTGAAGCCATTTTTCTAATAATAACAGTAACTAATGTCGTTGATGCGGCCGATAAAGATTGTTATATTTGGTGTCGAGCATGACAGTTTTTGGGCCCGGCGCCCATATATTAAGGTTTACGTGTGTTTGTTACTGTTTTAGCTGAAGCAATAATATCTCAGCAATGACCATTGGGTCCCAATAGAAGTAGAACAACGCTGACAATATCGAGCTACAACAAACACCAAGGGTTTTATCCGCTCGACCCGTTACAGAGCGAAAAAATTTAGGCACAGCGCAAAGATAGGAAGTCTACACCAAAGCGTGTCGGTGAATGGAATGAATCACCGCCCTTTGTAAGCGCGTAGCAGTAAACTGCGATTGATGTGCGGTGTGCCGTAGAGACAATATAATGAAAAGAATGTTGATTAACGCAACTCAACCCGAAGAGTTGCGTGTCGCCGTTGTTGATGGTCAGTATTTATGCGATCTAGACATCGACGCCCCTTCCCGCCAACGTCAAAAATCCAATATCTATAAAGGCAAAATCACTCGTATAGAACCGAGTCTTGAAGCCGCCTTTGTTGATTACGGTTCACAACGTCATGGCTTTTTGCCGTTTAAAGAAATTGCTCCTAGCTATTACAAGAATAATAGCGACGGTGAAAATGGTAAGTCAGTGCCAATTAAAGACGCACTGAAAGAAGGCCAAGAAGTCGTTGTCCAAATCGATAAAGAAGAGCGCGGCAACAAAGGTGCCGCCCTAACCACCATGATTAGCTTGGCGGGTCGCTATCTGGTGCTCATGCCTAATAACCCTCGCGGTGGTGGTATCTCACGCCGCGCCAGTCAGGCGGAGCGCGATCAGCTACGCGAGACGTTAGATCAGCTTAACATTCCGGAAGATATGGGCATTATTGTCCGTACGGCCGGAACAGGAAAAGACGTCGAAGAACTTAAGTGGGATCTCGAGTATCTATTACAGCTTTGGCAGGCCATAGAAAATGCCGTGGCAGAAAAACCTGCACCGTTTTTAGTCTATCAAGAAAGCAATATCATTATTCGTGCGCTACGCGACAGTATGTCGAAGGATATTGGCGAAATCCTCATCGATAACCCCAAGGTCTATAGCCAAGCACATGATTTCGTGCAAATGGTTATTCCTCAGCATCTGAGCAAGGTCAAGCTTTATGAAGAAAGCACGCCCTTGTTTACCCGTTTTCAGATTGAAACTCAGATCGAAACCGCCTATCAGCGAGAGGTACGCCTACCTTCTGGTGGCGCACTGGTCATAGACCATACCGAGGCACTGCTATCTATCGATATTAACTCTGCCCGTGCAACCAAAGGCGGAGATATCGAAGAGACTGCACTGAATACTAATCTAGAAGCGGCAGACGAAATCGCCAGGCAATTGCGTATACGTGACCTAGGTGGTTTGATTGTTATCGACTTTATTGATATGACGCCGGCGCGCAATCAACGCGAAGTTGAAAACCGTATGAAAGCCGCCCTGAAGATGGATCGGGCTCGCGTACAGGTTGGCCGTATATCGCGCTTTGGCCTGCTTGAGATGTCTCGCCAACGCTTGCGCCCTTCTCTTGGTGAATCAAGCCAGATAGTATGCCCACGTTGCTCTGGTCAAGGCACGATACGTAATGTACGCTCATTGGGTTTAGCCGTAATTCGTATGGTGGAAGAGCATTCCATTAAAGAAAATACGGCGCGAGTCATTGTCAAACTGCCGGTCGATGTTGCGACGTTCCTACTTAACGAAAAACGTAACGTCATTACCAATATCGAGCAAAGCACAAGTATCGAGGTGCTAATTGTTCCTAACCCAGTATTAGAAACCCCTCATTATGAAATTGAGCGTCAACGTAAAGATGGTGATTCAGAAAAATCATCAGACATAGCCAGTTTCGACATGGTTGACAAACCAGAAGAAATTTCCTCTTCCGATTGGTCGGCACCAACAACTTATGAAGAGCCCGCTGTTAAAGGTATTCGTCCACAGGGGCCAAGACCAACCACTAGCGCAGAAGCTACTGATAATGGCGGCGGCTTTATTAAGCGTATTCTGGGTGGCGTATTCGGTGCTCCGACAAAACCTACTACGTCAACCACAACAAGTACAACTACCGCCGCCTCACCTGCTAAGCCTGCTGAAGAAAAACCCGCCTCAGAAGAAGGCAGCAATGACAGACGCCGTTCAAGCAACACCAAAAAACGCAATACACGTGGTCGCCGCGGCGGACAATCCAATCGTAACCAGCGTAATAACCGTCGCTCTGCCGATGGAGAGAAAAATGATTCAACAAATAAAAGCGCTGAAACTAAAGCGAAAGAATCTAAAAAGCCTGCTGGCAATAACGCAGCAAACGATGACAACAATAACGAAAATAAACCACAACGTCGTAACACACGTGGTCGCCGTGGTGGCCGTCGCAGAAGACGCGATACCAGTGGTAATAACGACACTCAAAACAAAAGCAACGCGCAAAATAATAATGCCGAGGCAAAAGAGTCAGCTAACTCAGCTCAGAAAAAACCGGCTGACAAAGCTACACCAAAAAATGATGCTCCCACAGCATCGACTAAGGCTAGCAGCCAATCAGCGCCCAATGCGAGCCCTGAGAAAAGCGCAAGTCCTACTCCGCCAGAAAAATCGACCAGCGACGTTTAAGACTTTAGATGAGTTTGCTTAATATCCTTAAGCAAACCCTCAGATGCGGCTTCGACCAAATCTAGGACGTGTTCGAAACCTCTGGCACCACCGTAATATGGATCGGGAACTTCTCTTACCCCCATATGCTTGGCGTAGTCGAGAAATAGTTCCAGCTTGTCTTGATACTGGGGCGGGCAAATTGCTTCCAACAAGCTAAAATTATCATCGTCCATGGCCAGCACATAATCAAAGTGTTCAAAATCGCTGGGGCGGACTTTACGCGCGCTCTGTCCACTGATATCGATACTTCTACTTGCCGCCGCGCTCGTAGCGCGATGATCAGGCGGTTCGCCAATATGGTAAGCATGGGTACCAGCAGAATCGATATCAATGTCAGCTCGCAGCCCTTCTTTTTCTACGATATGCTCGAATACGCCCTGTGCCGTCGGTGACCGACAAATGTTGCCCATGCAGACGAAAAGAACTTTGATCATGCAACGCCCTTAATTTGTTTTGATTCATAATACGCTTGTTTTTATACTACCACGCATGGGGGATAAAACACTGGAAATCGATATTGATAAAATCCGTGGGCTGATAGGCCGCCACGTGATTTATAAGGAAACGCGTTGCGTCATTGTTGAAGTGCTTGAGGACTCACCCGCTCTGGTGCTGGAAGCACACGATACGGTGATTCAAGCCGACCAACATGGTGAGGCACATCGACGGGTGCCCAATACTGAAACCGTACCGGTATTGAACTCAGCGGGTAATGAATATTCCCTTGCCTACCTCAATATTCATTTTCTTGATGAATAGAAATTATTAAGAAAGCAGTTTGATTACCTTTTTCAAATCCTCTTCTGTATCAACACCAAAGCCAGGATCACAAGGCGCATCAAACACCAAGATTTTCTTGCCATGCTCTAAGGCTCGCAATTGTTCCAACAGCTCTAGCTGTTCAAGTTTACCTGCTGGCCAGGAGACATAGTCTTTTATAAACCCTGCCCGGTAGGCATAAAGCCCAATATGTCGCCGATAGGTGTCTTCCTTAAGTACCATTGTTTGATCGTCAGAAAATTGATTTCTGTCCCAAGGAATCGGCGCACGACTGAAATAAAGCGCGTAGCCGTTATCATCTACTAAAGCTTTTACAACATTTGGATTAAACACCTCTGCACTACCTTTAATCCATTCCGCTGCGGTAACAATATCCGCATCACTTTCTTCACATAGTTTTGCAGCTTCAGCAAGTAATTGTGGTGGCATAAGCGGCTCATCACCTTGCATATTAACGATGATTTCATCATCAGCATAGGCTCTCATATCAACTACTTCGGCAATACGGTCTGTACCGCTACGATGCGTTGTTGACGTCATACACGCGATAGCGCCAAACGATTCTGCTGCCTCTGCAACACGTTGATCATCAGTAGCTATCACCACTTCTTTGGCCCCGCTTTGCACAGCACGCTCGTAAACATGCTGAATCATTGGCTTGCCAGCTATCTCTCTTAAAGGTTTCCCAGGCAGTCTTTGCGAAGCATAGCGTGCCGGTATGACGATATTGAACATTTGTCTAACAACCTAGTTATAGTCTTTTCAATTTTTCTAAAAACGCTTTAGTAAAGTCTTTATCGATTTCTGCTGCGACAGGAAGATAAAAATACTTATCTTGATCGATAAGTTTACGACACTTTACGGCATCTTTTTCCGTCATGATGACTGGCTTGCCATCATCAAACTCAATATCTTTGCTTTGATAGCGGTAATGATCAGGAAATGGATGTTCTATTACTGATAAACCTAAGTCTCGCAACAGATTAAAAAACCGTGCCGGATTACCTATCGCGGCCACAGCATGAACAGTCATGCCCTTTAGTTTATCTATACTCAGTTCAAGATCATCGCTGAGAGACATAATCCCTTTGGTTTGCAAATGCATAACATAATCGCGTGTGCTGTACTGCTTATGACTTGCGCCATTGGTAATAATAAAATCGACAGACGCTAGTCTTTTAGCTGGCTCTCTCAAAGGCCCGGCAGGTAAACTAAAGCCATTACCCAATCCACGCGCACTATCAATAACTGCGATTTCTATATCTCGTTGTAATCGATAATGCTGCAAGCCATCATCAGACAATATGATATTGCAGTTCTGCTCAAGCAGTAATTTACTGCTAGCAATTCTGTCCTGACATACCACCACAGGGCAGCCACTTCGTTTAGCCAGCAAAACCGCTTCGTCACTGACTTGGTAAGCATCGCTGTCCTCGCTAACCTTAACGGGAGTTTCTTTGACCTCACCACCGTAACCACGGGTAATGATACCCGGACGATAGCCGTGTTCTTTTAAAATTTCCGCTAAGACAATGACTAGAGGTGTTTTACCCGTTCCGCCAACATTAATATTACCAACGACAACTACTGGGACAGGTAAACCTTGAGTAGATAATAGGCCGTTGTGATATAGCCACTTTCTAAACCCACTGACACCACGAAACAACCATGATAATGGTAACAGCAAATAAGCTAATGGATTTTTGCTATACCAATAATTATCAATAGACATCGAATGAAATGACGCGAGAACTCACTGACTATCAAACTGCAGACTATGTAGCTGGGCATAGCGCCCATTAGCTGCTAGAAGCTCAGCATGCTTACCCTGTTCCACTAAGCTTCCTTGATCTAATACTACTATTCGATCTGCATTTTCAATCGTCGATAAACGGTGAGCAATTACTAAGGTTGTTCTGCCCTGCATGAGTCGCTCTAATGATTCCTGAATTAAACGCTCTGACTCCGTGTCTAAAGCCGATGTCGCCTCGTCAAGCACGAGAATTGGTGCGTTTTTTAGTAGTGCACGTGCAATGGCTATACGCTGACGTTGTCCACCTGATAATAATACGCCTTTGTCACCCACTACCGTATCAAACTGATAAGGTAAACGCTCGATAAACTCTAATGCGTTAGCCGCCTTTGCAGCGTCTACCACTTCTTCTTTACTGCAGTTACGTAAATCACCGTAGGCGATATTATTGTAAACCGTGTCATTGAACAAAGTGACTTCTTGACCGACATAAGCGACCTGTCGTCTTAGGCTATCAAGTCGATAATCGTTAATATTTTTACCATCTAAGAATATTGACTCTGCGTCTTGATGATAAAACCTCAACAAGAGATTAACTAATGTCGTTTTCCCGCTTCCCGATCGACCAACTAACGCGACGGTTTCTCCAGGCGCCACCTTAAAGCTGATATTTTCAAGCACTGCATCATTTTCTTCGCCGTACTTAAATGAAAGATCTCTATATTCTATCGCTCCTTCAACGCGATCTACTTCATGCTTTCCATGGTCTGGCTCAAGCGGCCTGTCTACTAAGTCAAAAATACTCTCTGCTGCAGCCACACCGCGTTGTAAGGACTCATTGATTTTTGCCAAGCGTTTGATTGGAGATAGCAGCATCAACATAGCAGCAAACAAAGAACCAAAAGTACCCGGAGACACATCACTTACTGTTGCCAAATATATTACGCCAACAAGAAAAAGTACTGGGATAATTTGAATTACTGGCACACTCAAGGCCAGCGTTAGCATCATTTTTATATTCTGTTTACGGTTTGATTCGTTAGCTTGTTCAAAACTGGTTGTTTCTTGCTGCTGACCGGAAAAAGTTTTGACGATTCGATGCCCTTCAATTGCTTCCTCAGCAATATGTGCCGTATCCCCCATTGAAGATTGAATACGTTTACTGAGCCGGCGAAAACGTTTACTGACATAGGCCACCAAAATAGCAATAACAGGCGCCGTGGTAATAAACAGTAAACTAAGTTTCCAATTCAAATAAAACATCCACGACATCAAGGCAATAATAGTTAAAGTATCTTGAATGATTACTATCACTGCCTTGGTAGTTGCCGTAGCTACCTGCTCAGTATCAAAAGTGAATTTAGATAAAATATGTCCAGATGATGATTTATCGAAATAAGATGTCGGCAACTGGACTAAACGTGAAAACATCTGACTACGAACATCTTTTATCACGCCACGCCCGACGATAGCCATAAAGTAGGTAGATAAAAAACCGCCTACTGAACGGGCTAGAAATACAAGCAACAGAAGTATCGGCGTCCATAACATCCACTGAGGATCGCGATTAACAAAGTTCTCATCGAGTAAAGGTTTCACCAATGCAGCAAAGCTCGCATCCGTCGCCGCATAGAGCGCCATGCCTAATACAGCAATAAGGAATTGACCTTTATAAGGTGAGATATAACCAAGCAGTCGGCGGTAAGTTGCTACCGCTTGACCATCAATAAATAAACCCATTAGTTACTATCTTGAAAACTATTTTGTGTCACACTAGAGAGTCGGCTAACCCCTAACTGAGCCGCTACGTCCATCGCTGTAACAACAGCTTGATATGGGGTGTGAGCATCGGCAACTAAGGTTACTGGCGGATCTTTACGATCACCGATAGCATCACTTAAAGCACGTTTTAGCGTAGTGGCTTGAGTGTTCACCAGGCGTTGCTTATTGACATAGTATTGACCGTCAACATCGACAGTTAACTCAATAGCCTCCGAACTACTTTCTATTGCATGTTCTGATGATTCAGGCAAATCAATTTGAATTTCCGACTCACGGTTAAATGTAGTCGAAACCATAAAAAAGATAAGCAGCAAAAATACGACATCAATCAGTGGGGTTAGATTGATATCGGGTTCGCGATTACCCTGCGGCCGAAGGTTCATGCTTACTCAGGATCCTTCTCACGCTCACCGTGCATTACTTCTACGAGCTTCAAAGCTTCTTGTTCCATCAGGTTAGCAAGTTCGGATACACGCCGTTGAAAATGGCGATAAAACATTAAGCTAGGAATCGCCACCGAAATACCGGCTGCAGTGGTAATAAGGGCTTCGGAGATGCCGCCAGCTAGAACCGTTGGGTTACCAACACCCTCACTGGTAATCGCGGCAAACACCTTGATCATTCCGATCACGGTACCCAGTAATCCTAGCAAGGGCGTGATGGAGGCAATGGTTCCCAGAGTATTAAGATAACGCTCTAGCTCGTGCACCACCTGACGACCATGTTCTTCTACCGCCTCTTTCATAATCTCACGGCTATGACGAAGATTAATGATCGCTGCCGCCAATACTCGCCCTAGAGGTGAGCCATTTCGAAGTGATGACAGGCGTGAGGCGTCCAACTGGCCATATTGAGCCCATTGCCATATATCACTGACAAGATTAGGCGGACAAACGGAGCGACGACGTAAAGCCCAGAAACGCTCGATAACGATTGCCATAGCAATCACCGAGCACAATAAGATGGGAAACATCAAGAACCCACCGGCTCTGACTAATTCAAACAATTCAATATCCTATTGTTATTTTTAGTGGGCCAATCATACCGAAGTCTCGATCATACCGAAACGACCCGAATTCAATTAATTGACGGCATGCCAAAAACGTTTGTTGTCTAGCCGATATTGGCTAGGTAGGCCAATATCACCGTCCCCGTCTAAGATAAATTGCAGTGCGCCACTTTGATCACTACGAAATACTATAGCGCCCGTTTCCTCATAACGCTTTAGAACAATATCTTTTGGAAAACCCCAAGTATTTCTATAACCTACAGGGAATACCACATATTGAGCATTAATTTCATTAACAAAGTTTTTACTCGAGGAGGTTGCGCTGCCATGATGCGGCGCCAGCAGAATATCAGCTGCAAGCCGCCCTTTCTCACGAGATAGTAAATACTGCTCAGCTCGATATTCAATATCTCCGGTCAGCAAGATCGTTTCGACACCGTTACTAATACGCAGAACACAGGAGAAATTATTTCGGGTTTTTCGTTTTTGCTTTACCCGAAAGCTATCATCAGGATGTAACATCTCAAAATCCACACCATCCCAATGCCAGGCTTGCCCTGCCAGGCATCTATCCGCGCCAATACTGCTGAGCTCGTTCGGCAAAGAAGTGAGTATACGATCGACCTGTAGCAACTCCTGAACTGCTTCTGCGCCACCGCTGTGGTCGTTATCGGCATGGCTAATCACCATGGTATTTAGATAATTGACACCGCGACTTTGCAAGAAAGGAATAATCACCGCCGAGCCCATATCAAATCGTTGACTGTACTTGGCACCTGCGTCATAAAGCAGCACATGGTTATGCGTTTGCACTATAACCGCTAACCCCTGCCCAACGTCCAATACGCTCAACCAAATATGGCCATTACTCGGTCGTAAATGATCAGTGAAAAACAGCGGTAAAAACCCAATAACACCAAGCCAACGCGCAGGCCAGCCTCGCGGCATGAGCAAATAAAC
>CAYUVE010000064.1:5877-11382 GCA_964447985.1 uncultured Thiotrichales bacterium | reverse complement strand
GGACAGAAGAGGCGACCCCGAAAAAAAGATCGGAGGCCGCCAAAAAAGGTCAAGTCGCTCGTTCACGAGAATTAACGACCGTTGCCATGCTCTTAGGCGCTGCGACCTCCCTAATACTTATGGGGGATTACATTGCCGAGCATATGCTAAGCCTGATGAAAAAAGGCTGGACTATTCCTCGATCTCATGCATTTGACACCGTTCAAATGACCGAAACACTTTATGATCAGGTGCAAAGTGGTTTGCTCATGCTAGTGCCGCTTTTCATCGTAATGGTCTTTATGGCGGCGTTGTCTTCTGTTGCCGTTGGTGGTTTAGGTTTTAGTGTCGAAGCGGCGCAGTTTAAAGGGGAGAAGCTTAATCCTCTTACTGGCCTGAAAAGAATGTTTGGCGTCCAAGCATTGATGGAACTGCTGAAGTCTTTAGCTAAGGCGTTATTGGTAGGGTCGGTTTTAGTAACACTGTTATATCTAAACCTCGACTGGATTATTGGCTTGGCTAGCCTTGATGTCGTAAGCGGCCTAGGTGTTGCCGTTGACTTTGTCGTGTGGGGTTTCGTGTTTCTATCGTCTAGCATGATTATTGTTGCTTTGATAGACATCCCTTTCCAGATATGGAACCACGCTAAGCAATTACGGATGACCTTACAAGAAGTTAAGGATGAAAACAAAGACACTTTAGGTAATCCTGAAATTAAGAGCCGCTTACGTCAGCTACAAGTTGAAGTGGCAACGAGGCGCATGATGGAAGCCGTACCTGAAGCTGATGTCATTGTGACAAACCCAACTCATTACGCGGTGGCCTTGCGTTATGACCAAGAGAATATGGCATCACCGGTTGTCGTCGCAAAAGGTGCAGATCTTATTGCGATGCATATCCGCCGCATTGGTGATGCGCATAATGTGACACGTATCGAAGCACCACCTTTAGCCAGAGCACTTTTCTATAGTACTGAAATAGATCAACCCATACCGCGTGGCTTATACATGGCCGTTGCTCAGTTGTTGGCCTATGTCTATCAGTTGAAGAAAAACCCAAGACAACGGAAGCAAGGCCCATTACCCGATTTTCCAATTCCAGATGAGCATAAGCACGATTAGCTTATAAAAAAAGAGTATCACTATGATTGCAGATCAATCCATTAATAATCCAGCAACCGGCCCGTCTTTTAATAAAGCAGGTTTAGGTGCCTTAATCATACTTATCTCAATGTTGGCAATGATTGTATTGCCGCTGCCAGCATTGATGTTGGATCTGCTTTTTACTTTCAATATTTCTTTTGGAATTATTATTCTTTTATCGAGTATTTATACTAAACGTCCTCTCGATTTTACCGTTTTTCCTACCATTATTCTTTTAGCAACGTTATTACGTTTGGCACTTAATGTGGCTTCCACACGTGTGGTATTGCTCGACGGTCATACTGGTACCGATGCTGCGGGTAAAGTGATTCAGGCGTTTGGTGATTTTGTTGTCGGCGGTAACTACGTTGTTGGTATTGTCGTATTTGCCATCTTGGTGATTATTAACTTCGTGGTAATCACCAAAGGTGCGGGTCGTATTTCAGAAGTTAGCGCACGTTTTACCTTGGATTCCATGCCCGGTAAACAAATGGCGATTGATGCGGATTTGAATGCCGGCATTATCGATCAAGATGAAGCGAAAGAACGACGAGAAAACATTGTCCAAGAAGCCGATTTTTACGGTTCGATGGATGGTGCCAGTAAGTTTGTTCGTGGTGACGCCATCGCCGGTATTTTAATTCTGCTTATTAATATTATTGGTGGTTTGTTAATCGGTACAGCCCAGCATGGTCTAGGCATCGAAGACGCAGCGCGTAATTACACCTTGTTAACCATTGGTGACGGCTTGGTTGCGCAGATTCCTGCATTGATTCTATCGGTTGCCGCAGCAATCACGGTGACGCGTGTTTCATCGACAACAGAAAGTATGGGTGACCAAGTTACCCATCAGTTATTTGAATCACCTAAGCCTTTGTATATTACGGCGGCGGTTCTTGGCATTATGGGTGTGATTCCCGGTATGCCTAATGTTGTGTTTTTATTGATGGCTGCCGCAGTTGGTTATGGCGCTTATTATGTTTCACAACGCGCTGCTCAACCGCAAGCGGTAGAAGAAGAGATCATCGAAACACCAGTTGAGAACGATACGCCGGAGATCGGTTGGCAAGATGTGCAACCGGTTGACGCTCTGGGATTGGAAGTTGGCTATCGACTCATCCCCTTAGTTGACAAAAACCAAGGCGGGCAACTGCTCTCGCGAATACGCGGTATTAGGAAGAAACTTACTCAAGAGATTGGCTTTCTTATTCCTCCGATTCATATTCGCGACAACTTAGATTTAACACCGAATGTGTATCGCATTAGTTTATTAGGTGTGACCTTAGCGGAAGCCGAAATTCATCCAGAGATGGATTTGGCGATCAACCCTGGGCAGGTGTTTGGTACCTTAAATGGGCTACCGACCAAAGATCCCGCGTTTGGTTTGGATGCTGTTTGGATCGAATCTCGTCAACGTGACGAAGCACAAACCATGGGCTACACCGTGGTTGACGCCAGCACAGTCGTTGCGACACATCTCACACAAGTCATTCAATCTCATGCTGATGAATTATTGGGCCGTGAAGAAGTTCAGCAGTTACTCGATACTTTGGAACAATCAGCTCCGAAACTGGTTGAGGAACTCATTCCAGATGTTTTACCAATAGGCATTGTTTCACGTGTATTGAAAAATCTTTTACAAGAAGGTGTACCGATTCGTGATGTCAGAAGTATCGTCGAAACCTTGGCGGAGCATGGTCCTAAGAGTCAAGACCCCGCCGTATTAACGGCAATGGTACGTATCGCACTTGGCCGCTCTATTGTCCAAGGCATTAGCGGAATCAGCCAAGAACTTGAAGTTATTACATTAGACCCAGCACTGGAACAGATATTGCAAAACTCGATGCAGGGGCCGGATCAATCCGGTACAGCACTAGAACCAGGGCTTGCAGACAGAATGCATCAGACACTTTTTAGTATGACACAACGCCAAGAAGCCGCAGGCAAATCACCTGTTGTGCTGGTATCGGCAGCAATTAGAACCTTGATTGCCAGATTTGTGAAGCATTCGATTCCCAATTTGAAAGTACTTTCATATAACGAAGTACCTGACAACAAGCAAATTAAGATTGTCGCAACAGTCGGCGCTAATGCGTAGAGACTAGGAAAATAATAAATGAAGGTAAAACGTTTTTTTGCAGAAGATACGAGATTGGCGATGCGTGAAGTACGCCAGGCTTTTGGATCTGATGCAGTGATACTCGCCAACCGAGAGGTTGAAGGTGGCATCGAACTTATTGCAGCGATTGATTACGATGCCTCAGCCCTGTCAGCTTCCGTCGAGGAAGCAGAGAAAAATGAGAGCGTCACCTCATTTGCAAGTTATAAAGAAAAGAATAGAAAAGAACCTTCCCCAGAATCTCCGGTGGCAGCAAAACCGTCAGCCAGAAAAGCTGAGTTTAAAACTACAGAAACTGCTGCTATTACCCAAAGCAAAGCCGATGATGTGGTAACTGATTGGTTACAACGCCCAGCGCTAGAAAGAATGCATGACGAACTCTCTTCGCTACGTCATGTAGTAGAGGATCAATTGTCTGGCTTAGCCTGGGCCGATTTTGAGCGTCGCCACCCACAGCGAACCGAGTTACTAAAACGTTTAATGAGTCTGGGTCTTAACGCATCGATATGTCAGCGGATAACTAGCAGCCTAGAAGATAGTATGGATGTGGAGCATAGCTGGCGCAAAGCTCTGGGCTCCGTTGCTTCACAGATTAATGTTTCTGATGATGATGTGATTAATAACGGCGGGGTGGTCACCTTAGTAGGCCCGACGGGTGTTGGTAAAACCACGACGATAGCTAAGATTGCCGCGCGCTATGTATTAAGGCATGGCCCTAAACATGTCGCCTTGGTAACGACAGATAATTACCGTATTGGCGCTTATGAGCAACTACGTGTTTACAGCCGTATTCTTGATGTGCCGCTACATTTGGTTAATAAGAATGACAAGCTTGAATATGTTCTAGACAAACTTATCGATAAAAAGCTGGTGTTGATTGATACGGCAGGTGTCAGTCCAAGAGATATCGAATTAAAGCAGCGGATTAAACCGCTAGTTAACAATAAGGAGCTGTTTGATACCTATTTGGTGTTATCAGCAAATTCACAACTCTCCAGTATGGAGAAGTGCTTTGATGCATTTACAGAAATAAAGCCAAGCGCCTGCATCTTAACGAAAACGGATGAGGCGGAAAACCTTGGTGCCGCTATTGGCTCACTGATTAATTCAAGAATGCCCTTGGCTTATGTCTGTAATGGCCAACGTGTACCAGAAGACCTTCATCTTGCAAGGCCACACAGCCTTGTTAATGATGCGGTCTCACTTGCACAAGATAATCATCAAACCTTTGACTGGGAAGCGTTAGCCTTAGTACTTGGGGGACCTACAGCCAATGCTTACAACTAGTTCGCCATATGACCAGGCACATGGTCTAAGACAAATGAATGCTAATGCACCGGTTCGTGCTATCGCCATCACTGGTGGAAAGGGTGGTGTTGGTAAAACCAATATATCTATCAATCTTGGCGTTTCTATGGCCAACGAAGGCAAACGCGTGTTATTGCTCGATGCCGACCTGGGCTTAGCTAATGTCGATGTCTTATTAGGTCTGCATCCCCGAAAAAATCTCTCGCATGTGATTCGCGGTGAATGTGATTTAGAAGAAATTATTATCGCTGCACCAGGTGGTTTGCGTATTGTTCCAGGTGCGTCAGGTATCCAAGCCATGGCTGATTTATCCAGTGCTGAGCGCGGTGGTTTAGTTAATGCGTTTAGCGAACTCCATTCTGGTTTAGATGTACTGCTTATTGATACCGCAGCCGGTATTTCAGATTCTGTACTCAGCTTTACTCGTGCGGCGCAAGAAGTGGTCATTGTCGTTTGTGATGAACCTGCGTCAATGACCGATGCTTACGCCATGATTAAAACGCTGAGTTGCGAATACGGTGTCGACCGTTTTCGTGTCATTACCAATATGGTTTCAGGTGTGCGAGAAGGCCAAGAACTCTATAAAAAGCTTGTCGCAGTCACCAACCGATTTCTCGACGTGGCGCTCGATTTTATGGGCGCGATACCTCACGACGAGTATCTACGCAAGGCAATTCAAAAACAAAAACCATTAGTTGAAGCTTATCCGAGGAGCAAAGCATCAATGGCATTCAAGAATTTGGCTCAAAAGGCCGATAAATGGCCTGTACCTACAGAAGCCCGGGGGCATTTGGAGTTCTTCTGGGAAAGATTAATTGGTGATTACTGCGCTCAAGGAGCCCAGTTATGAACGGTGCAGCGATGTATGCATCAGTACAACCGAACGGCTCGGAACAAGACGGAGTCATTGCTCAGCATGCGCCGCTAGTCAAGCGCATTGCTTACCATTTGATGAGT
>CAYUVE010000064.1:1481-5777 GCA_964447985.1 uncultured Thiotrichales bacterium | reverse complement strand
AGTCATTGCTCAGCATGCGCCGCTAGTCAAGCGCATTGCTTACCATTTGATGAGTCGTTTACCGGCTAGTGTTCAGGCTGACGATTTAATTCAAGCAGGCATGATTGGCTTGTTGGAAGCGGCGCGTAATTACGATGCCAGCCAAGGCGCCAGTTTTGAAACCTACGCGGGTATTCGCGTCCGTGGTGCGATGCTTGATGAAATCCGCAAAGGCGATTGGGTGCCTCGCTCGGTACACCGTAAAGCTCGTCAAATGGCGGAAGCTGTTCGCGAGATCGAGCATAAGCAAGGTCGTGATGCGCGTGATCATGAAATTGCTGAAGCCATGGAATTGGATTTAGGTGAGTACTACAAGGTGCTGCAAGATGTTAGTGGGCACCGAGTGTTAAGTATCGAAGATGTCGGTGTTGATGAAGATGCGATGTCTAATCTGGCCGCAGATCAATCAACCAGTCCAGATGAAGGTTTACTAAGAGAAGATTTTAAACGTTGTTTGGCAGAAGGTATATCGGGGTTGCCAGAGCGAGAACGGCTAGTGTTAACACTCTATTACGATGAAGAACTTAATCTTCGTGAGATTGGTGCCGTTATTGGAGTAAGTGAGTCACGAGTCAGCCAAATTCATAGCCAAGCTTTGATTAGGCTGAAAGCGAGAATGGCAAATTGGTTAGGCAAGGACTGAGTTCAGGTCTCAAATGGAAAAAGAGAATGGTTTGGAGGTCAATCAGTGGATAAAAATATGAAAATCTTGATTGTGGACGACTTTTCCACAATGCGTCGAATAATCAAGAACCTGCTACGAGATCTCGGGTTTAATAATACGACCGAGGCCGATGATGGTCAGACAGCACTACCTATTTTGCAAGCTGGTGGTATCGATTTTCTCGTTACCGACTGGAATATGCCCGGCATGCAAGGTATCGATCTACTAAAAGCTGTGCGAGCCGATCCTAAGCTTGCCAGCATGCCCGTGTTGATGGTGACTGCTGAGCAAAAAAGAGAGCAGATTGTTGAAGCAGCTCAAGCTGGCGTCAATGGCTATATCGTTAAGCCATTCACTGCTGCAACGCTAAAGGAGAAAATCGATAAGATTTTTGAACGTATAGACGCCGCATAAATAACGCTAAAAAAATTGCAGGGGAGCACCATGCAAAATCAAGCAATACAAGAAGATACTCGCCTAATTAAGGCGCGCGAACTGGTTGAATACCTTGAGCAGGCTGATGAAGAGTCAGCGCTGAAAGTGATTGATGAAATTACTAATGCTCGTGATACCGAATTATTTAACTCGATTGGTCGTCTGACCCGAGATCTACATAACGCCTTAAGCGGCGTCGGTGATGGTGCGAACGTGTCACAGCTCACCGAATTCGAAATTCCTGATGCAAAAGAGCGTCTGAACTATGTCGTATCAATGACTGAGCAGGCTGCTGACAAAACCTTAGGTGCGATTGAAGAAATTCTTCCATGCTGCGACCAGTTACACGATCGTTCTGCGCGACTGGCAGCCATTTGGCGTCGTTACGCCGCGGGCGATATGCCCGAAGACGAATTTCATTCAATGTCTGATGTGATTAAAACCTTTCTCAATAAATCTGAAGCTGATTCCGATGAAATGAGAAGAAAATTAAAAGACGTACTAATCGCGCAAGAATACCAGGATATTACCAGTCAGGTTATTGGCAAAGTGATACGGCTTGTCGAGGACGTTGAAGATAGCCTAGTCAAAGTGTTAAGACTTTCAAATATGAGCGGTGCTGAAGATGATTCTCCTTCTGAAAGAAGGAAAGAGGAACTTGAAGGACCACAAATTCCTGGGCATAAATCTTCTACAGCGGTGTCAGGTCAGGATGAGGTCGATGACCTATTATCCAGCTTAGGGTTTTAAGGACGATTAACCATGTCATACGATCTAAATGACGAAATTTTACAAGATTTCTTGGTTGAGGCTGACGAGCTACTCGAGCTACTCAATGAGCAATTAGTTGATCTTGAACGGACACCTGAAGACGCTGACTTACTAGCCGCAATCTTTCGTGCCTTTCACACGGTGAAAGGTGGGGCGGGCTTTCTTAGCATTACACCTTTAGTCGATGTTTGTCACCGAGGTGAAGACGTATTTAACGTCCTGCGTCAGGGTGATCGCGTAGCAGATACCCAGCTGATGGATGTGATGTTACGAGTGATGGATGTCGTCAATGAAATGTTTGACATTGTTCGTACCGGCGAAGAACCTCCACCAGCTGATCCAGCTTTACTAAAAGAGCTTGAAATTCTAGCCAAGCCAGCCGATGCCACACCGCAGGAAGCCGCAGCCCCCGCACCAGAACCTGAACCCGAGCCAGTTGCCGAGGTTGCTCCCGCAAAAGGTTCGGCACCAGAAAGTGATGATATTACCGACGCGGAGTTTGAGGCTTTATTGGATGAACTGCACGGGCCCGGTCAACATGGTGGTGGAGTCCCCGGTGATGACGTGGCGAGCTCGGTAGCTAGCAATGATAGTGATGAAATCACTGAAGAAGAGTTTGATAGTCTACTAGATGACTTATATGGCAAGGGCCCAATCGGTGGTGCGGCGGATAGCGAAGCGGCTCCCGCAAAAGAGGAACAACCCAAGGCCGTAGCACCTGAGCCTGTCGCTGAAAAACCAGCAGAACCTGAGAAGAGTGCACCACCTGCTAAAATCGCTGCCGCTAAGCCTCCTGCTGCCAAGTCTGAAGCTAAAGCGAAACCGCCAGCTCCGAAGACGGAAAGCGTGGTGCGTGTTGACACCGAGCGTCTTGATGAAATTATGAATATGGTTGGTGAGTTGGTGCTGGTCAGAAACCGACTCCAGACGTTGCAAATTGAAATAGAAAACGATCGCATGGCAAAAGCGGTTAGCGATCTAGATTTGGTGACATCGGACTTGCAGTCTTCCGTGATGAAGACACGTATGCAGCCAATCAAGAAAGTCTTCGGTCGATTCCCACGTGTGGTTCGTGATCTGGCTCGCAGTTTGAATAAAGAAATTGATCTAGAGTTAGTCGGTGAAGATACGGATATGGATAAGAATATGGTTGAGGCCTTGGCCGATCCATTAGTCCATTTGGTTAGAAATTCTGTTGATCACGGTGTTGAAACTCCGGATGTACGCGAGGCGGCAGGTAAAGAAAGAAAAGGTAAGGTTATACTTTCTGCCGCACAACAAGGCGATCATATTTTGCTTACCATCGAAGATGATGGTGCAGGTATGGACGCTGAAGTGTTGCGCAAGAAAGCTGTGGAAAAAGGTTTGATGGATCAGGAATCAGCAGCGCGATTGGATAATCGCTCATGCTATAACTTGATCTTCATGGCTGGCTTCTCGACTAAAGACCAGATATCTGATGTCTCGGGTCGCGGTGTCGGCATGGATGTGGTTAAAACGCGTATTACTCAACTTGGTGGATCGATAATGATCGATTCAGAGCTGGGTAAAGGCACTGTCATGAAACTCAAATTGCCATTGACCTTGGCAATTTTGCCGACGCTGATGATTAAGCTACAGGAACAAATTTTTGCGTTGCCGCTGACGGCTGTGGTCGAAATCTTCCATGTTGATATCAGTGAGATTAGTGTGGTTGATGGTAGCCCGGTTATCGTTATTCGTGAACAGGCATTGCCGCTGTTGTACGTCGGTAATTGGCTAGTTAAGGGTTATCAGAAAGAAGATGACAAATCTCGTATGGCTCATGTCGTGGTAGTTAACGTAGGTTCACAGCAGCTAGGTTTTGTTGTTGATCAATTAATTGGTCAGGAAGAAGTTGTGATTAAACCGCTTGGTGCATTTTTGCACGGTACCAAGGGCTTAGCCGGCGCGACAATTACTGGTAATGGTCGTATTGCATTGATTCTTGATGTACCGGGACTCGTTACGCAGTACAAGCAAATCGCCTAGAGGTGTATACCCATGAGTGTCCGGGTGCTGGTCGTCGACGACTCCAGGTTTTATCGGCGACGAGTATCCGAAATACTCAATCTTGATGCCAACCTAGAAGTCATCGGTACAGCAAAAGATGGCGCCGAAGCCGTTGAGCTAACTAAATCTCTGCGACCGGACGTGGTCACTATGGACGTGGAAATGCCCATAATGGATGGCATTACTGCAACGCGGCGTATTATGGAGTCTACCCCTACGCCAATCCTCATGTTCTCTTCTTTAACTAAAACAGGTGCCAGGGCAACTTTTGATGCTTTAGATGCAGGCGCGGTGGACTATGTGCCCAAGCATTTTGATGACATTGCTGAGCATCAAGATAAGGCTATCGCTACCCT
>CAYUVE010000064.1:0-1381 GCA_964447985.1 uncultured Thiotrichales bacterium | reverse complement strand
ATGGACTTTCTAAGCCTGTTAGGCATTATCGTCGCTATGGCGGCAATACTTGGGGGGAATATCCTTGAGGGTGGCCATACCGCTTCTCTTGTTCAAATTACAGCATTCGTTATCGTGATGGGTGGAACGATGGGCGCCATCATGTTGCAAGTGCCAGTTAGGGTATTTGCAAGGTCTCTACGTATAGTGCGGTGGGTGTTTAAGCCACCCACGGTCGATTTTGAATCTTTTATTAATAAGATCGTAACCTGGAGTAATGTTGCTCGCCGAGAGGGCCTTCTTGGTCTGGAAGTCATTGTCGATGATGAGCAAGACGACTTTGCGCGTAAGGGGTTGCAGTTACTGGTTGATGGCAGTGAGCCAGAGTCGATACGCGCGATTTTAGATGTCGATCTTATGGTGAAAGAAGATTTTGATTTACAGGCTAGCAAGGTATTTGAGGGCATGGGCGGTTACGCGCCCACTATTGGAATTTTAGGCGCGGTGATGGGCTTGATTCATGTCATGAATAACCTGGCAGACCCATCGAAGCTCGGGCCAGGTATTGCTGTTGCATTTGTTGCCACAATTTATGGAGTAGGGTTTTCTAACTTGTTCTTTTTACCTATGGCGGCAAAACTGAAAGCGAATATTCAGCAGCAAACTCGCTTACGGGAAATGATTTTAGAAGGGGTTGTGGCGATTGCTGAGGGTGAAAACCCTCGCAATATCGAAACTAAATTACAGGGTTATTTGATTTAAATGGCGAGAAAGCGACGACAAGAGGAGCATGAAAACCATGAGCGTTGGTTGGTCTCATATGCCGACTTTATTACGCTATTATTTGCGTTTTTTGTCGTCATGTACTCTGTGTCATCGGTTAATGAAGGTAAGTATCGCGTTTTGTCCGATGCTCTAGAAGCTGCGTTTCGAGCACCTGCGAGTAGTTTAAATCCTGTAAACGTCGGTCGTGGCGGCCAACCGACGGCGTTTGATCCGCAAAACGCGATCATGATTCAACTTCCGCGTATGCCATTAGCTCACTTGGCCGAGCGGCAAGAACATGTAGATATCGATGAAATAGCAGAAAAAGTTGAAACGGCTCTCGACAAGCTTATTGAAAAAGATTTGGTCAAGGTAAATAAAGACGGCTTGTCTTTAGAAATAGAGCTGAAATCTCGTATATTGTTTGCCAGTGGCAGCTCTGTCGTTGCCCGCAGTGCTGAACCGATATTGCTACAACTTGCCGACATTATTCGAGCGTTTGATTATCCAGTAAGGATAGAAGGCTATACCGATAATGTCCCGATTAGTACGCGACAGTTTCCGTCTAACTGGGAATTGTCTGCAGCGCGCGCTGCCAGTGTAGTCAGAATGGTTGCTGAGGCAGGAATAGATCCCT
>CAYUVE010000063.1:0-11422 GCA_964447985.1 uncultured Thiotrichales bacterium | reverse complement strand
ACCAACCCAGTGGGATAGAAATTAAATGTCAGCGTTCTCGTTCGCAAAGTGCCAATCGTTTTTTTGCGCGTCGCGAACTTTGTGACCAGCTAGAAAACAAGCGCTTGGGCAAGACTTCATCTCGGCAAAAAGCACTAGATAAAATTCGCAAACAAAAACAGCGACGCAAACGACGTTCGAGTTCTAAAGCTTAACTAGATAGAGCGTGTTTATCGCTTCTCTGTCAGCCACTTATATTCACGCGTAATATTTGTGTCAAAATAAAATTTCATTAAAAATCAATTAGTTACTGACTTTAAACTACGCCGGTCAAATATTGAAACGCCGTTGTAACATTATTGTAACGGCGTTGTAACAACTCGACGATAAGATCCCCGCGCTACTCCTTCCAATATAAAAGAGTCTAA
The DNA here is from genome assembly GCA_964447985.1 of uncultured Thiotrichales bacterium. Classification (GTDB taxonomy): domain Bacteria; phylum Pseudomonadota; class Gammaproteobacteria. The sequence goes on along the minus strand of CAYUVE010000063.1, from coordinate 11,015 downwards.
TCGATATGTCTTTGTTGCGCTTATTTACTGGGCCTATTCTTTGTCTTTTCACTTTTTCTGTTCATGCAGGAGACGTTTTATTCTACGTCAGCGAAAATGGTGAGCCCGCCAATACAGAATTTGCATTCTCTATTAACGGCGATCAGAAAGCGATCAACAAATCAGGCGTGGCATTTTTTGATCTGCCAGCGGGCAGTTATGACGTCCAGTTTCTAGAGTTCGGTGAGGATGCGGGCTCAACAAGCTTTACCCTTGCTGAGGGTAATAACGCTGAAATTATTATCGAGCTGATTGATGGTGTGCCTGAAACGCAAGTTTCTGTATATACACCCGGCGCGGAAGAATCTCCACCAGTTGGCTTAATCTTGGGGGAAGTTTCCACATTGGAGGATAGTGCTCCTCAAGGTTTAGAAGGTGCAAATGTCTCTGTTTCAGGCTCAAATGTGCTTATCGTTACCGACGAGTTCGGTGGTTATGCTGTCCAGCTCGCGCGCGGTGTTTATGAGCTTACAGTCGATCATCCAGATCATGGCTCTCGAACTATCTCTGATGTATACGTGATATCAGGCGTGACCAGTCAACTTAACTTAACGTTTAGCCCAGAAGGAGCAGATGACGACTTATTAGAAGAAGTGGTTACTGTTGGTCAATACCAGCCTAATGATATTGCACAAACAGAGCGTTTCTCGGTAACCGTAATCGATGCGCTGAGTGCAGAGCAGATTGCACGCTTTGGTGATTCTAATGCTGCAGCAACGTTAAAACGTGTTTCTGGTGTAACGACTGATCGCGGGCAATTTGCGATTGTTCGTGGGTTAAGCGGCCGCTACGTATCGAGCACACTTAATGGGGTTGTTACGCCTAGTACCGATCCAACTCGTCGAGATGCGCCATTAGATTTATTTCCTTCAGGTGTGTTGAAAAGTGTGTCAGTGCAAAAAGGGTTCTCACCTGATGCGCCAGGAGATAGTACCGGTGGTTATATTCAGATTGAAACACGGGGCTTGCCTGATGAGCGTGTTCATAAGGTCAGTGGTAGTTTGGCCTATAACACCGAGGCGACGTTTGAAGACATTGAGACTTATGATGGCGGTGGCAGCGATGTTTTTGGTTTTGATTCAGGCAACCGTGAGCTACCAGGGCTGGTTAGCCAGATAACGCAAAACGGCAGAGTCAACCCGGTTGCTACTACCAATACTGGTGTTCCTGGTGCGACTGATCCAGATTTAGTCGCAGCAGCAGGTGATTCATTGAGTGATGTTTACGCGTTGGAAGAGGAAACTGGTCGGCCAGATTTCTCCTTGGGTTATTCAAACGGTAACTTGTTTGAGCGCGATAAAGTTTCTTGGGGTTACTACGCTGATGTTTCTCTTTCTAACTCGACGGAGAGACAGGTAGGTGGTATCTCAAACACCTTCACGGTAGATGATGTGGGCGATTTGGTAACAAGTGAAGGTGGTAGTTTTGGTCGTTCTAGATTTGAGACCGATTTATCAGCTTATTTTGTTACGGGCCTAGAATATGAAGACGGAAGTGAAATTATTAGTAAAACCTTGTTTTCTAGGGTTACTCAAGACCAAGTGAGAAACTCTTTTGGGCTGGAGACAGGGGTTAACTTATTTCGCAATAATATAATTCTTCAGTATGTTGAGCGACAATTACTTACACAACAATTTAGCGGGACGCACTTTTTGTCAGCTGATGACAAATATAAGCTTGATTGGCGTGCTTCTTTTTCCAGGACAAATCGAGATGAGCCAGATCGTCGCATTTATTCTTTAGAGTCTGAGGAAGAAGCATCGGCGCCTATTCTTGAGCTAAGTACTTCATCGGTTCAACGCCAATTTGGTGAATTGGTTGAAGATGCGGTTGACCTGGGTCTTGACTTTGAGTGGTCTCAAGATTGGAATGATAGTACTTTTTCGACATTTAAATCTGGTGTTTCATATCTAAACCGTTTCAGGGAGTCAGGGATAGTTCGAATAGGTTTTCGTGACCCAGGTGGTATCCCGAGTAATTTAAACCCAGAGCTGGTTCTTAACGATGATAATATTGGCTTGTTTAGTAATAATGAGCTTGAAATATTGAACGTGAGTCAGGCCTCAGATTTCTATGAGGCGGAATGGGATATATCTGCACTTTACTTTTCATCTGAAACAGAGTTTGGGGATGGGCTAACATTATTGGCTGGTGCTAGGTATGAGAACTCTGAGCAAGTGCTGATTACAGCCCCGCTTGGTGGTGGTTTCAATAGCTTCGAAAGAAATGTATTAGAAGAAGATGCTATACTTCCAGCATTGGCCTTAACTTGGGCGCCCAATGAGACTCAGCAAATCAAGTTTGGTTTTAGTCAAACAGTGTCTAGACCTGATTTCACTGAGCTTTCTAATGCGCTTTATATAGACCCAATTTTCGATTTTCAGGTGCGCGGAAACCCTGAGTTAGAAATTTCTGATATTAACAACTTCGATGTACGGTTCGAGAATTATTTTAACGATGAAGATAGCCTTTCAATTGCATTCTTCTACAAAGATATCAGTGACCCAATTGAGTTAGTATTATTGCAGGCTTCTGGTTCGGCTGCAGGAACCAGGTCTTTTGACAATGAGGAATCAGCAGAAATCTTTGGTGTGGAAATTGATTTACAGACCACGATTTTTGAAGATGAACTATCGAGATTTTTCTTTCAAGGTAACTTAGCCTTGATAGAGTCTGAAGTTCAGTTGTCTGCAGAAACCGCGGCTCAGGAGGGGCAGACCTCCAGAAGGTTACAAGGCCAGTCAGATTTCGTGCTTAACTTGATTTTTGGTTGGGACGATTATAAACGTAATCAAGCATTAACGGTCTTGTTTAACTTGTCAGGTGATAGGATCTCTGAGGTTGGTCAGGGGGATTTGCCTGATATCTTACAAGACGGTGTGCCATTGCTGGGGCTTACTTACAAGTATGATATTAACGATAGGCTTACGCTCAAGGCTAAAGCTGATAATTTATTAGATTCGGAAATTCGTAGAACGCAAGGTGGAGAGTTACAGAGCGAGTTTTCTACTGGGAGAGTGTTTCAAATCGGTTTTGAATATGCGCTCTAATGGTTTTGTGAATGTATAAGAAGAAGCTATAAGTTTTACTCAAATATTTACGTAGATTGATAGGTGATTTTTTAATGAAATCAATAAAAAAGCTAATAGTGTCATGGGCTCTGTTGACCGTGTGCGTTATAGCTCCAGTTTATGCGGTGACCGTGGATGAGGTGGCTAAAGAAGGTGAGAAACGTGCTAGTGCTGGTGCGGCCGCTCAAGCGACTATCGATAAGCTTTCTAGTGATACGCAAGATATCGTGTCCAAGTATAAGACCGAGATCAAGGTGGTCGAGGGATTAAAGCTTTATAACGGTTTGCAGCAAAAGCAAGTCGATAACCAAAACAGTTATCTCAATGATATCAGCGACTCGATTGGCAAGGTCGCGATTATAGAGCGTCAAATTGTCCCGCTGATGGTCAGCATGATTGATTCACTAGAGAAATTTATCTCTTTGGATGTGCCGTTCTTATTAGAAGAGCGTAACGACCGAGTTGCTGGTTTGAGAGATACTTTAGAGCGCCCTGATGTCTCCGTAGCAGAAAAGTTTCGTAAAGTACTTGAAGCCTATGAAATTGAAATCGAATACGGTCGAACTATTGAAGCGAAAAATGCCAAGTTGGAAGTAGGCGAGAGCGTAAGAGAAGTCCAGTATTTGCGTATTGGCCGTGTATCCTACTTGTATCAAACCGCAGACGGTGAAGAAACCGGCATGTGGAATAATGAAACCAAGTCTTGGGATGTCATTCCTTCCGCAGTGTATAAAAGCCAGGTAGCCAAAGGCCTGCGACTGGCACGTAAAGAAGCTGCCCCGGATTTATTGATTGTGCCGGTGTCTGCTGCGCAAGGGGTAAACTAAAATGCGTAATGTTTTGATGGTAGGCCTAGTTGCTGCAACATTGATAGTCTCAGTCTTTGGTCAAGCTGCGTTCGCCGCAGAACCGGTATCAATGAAAGAGTTGCTTGATCAGGTCAAGCAAGGTCGTGGTCAAGATGCGGCGGAAAATAAAAAGCGTATCGCTGAATTCAAAGAAAATAAGTCTCAGCAAGCTGCGCTGCTCGATAAGACGATTGCCTCTCGAGTTGCTGAAGAAGAACGTTCTAAATTGCTAGAGCAGACTTTTGAAGATAACGATAAAAAGATTGCTGAAGCGGAAAAAGCACTTGAAGATAGGCTCGGTGGTTTGAAGGAGTTGTTTGGTGTCTTGCAAGCTGCTGCAGGCGAAGCCAGTGGTCAGTTTGAAAGCTCACTGACACATGTTCAATTTCCTGAGCGCCCGGCATTTGCCACTGAACTAGCACAAAAACTAGGCACGACTAGCAAACTTGTTTCAATTGATGAAATTGAACAGTTCTGGTTTGAGTTGCAAAGAGAGATGGTAGAGTCGGGTAAGGTCGCGCAGTTTGAAGGAAAAGTGATTACTGCTGCAGGCCAAGAGCAAGATCAAACGATTACTCGTATTGGTTTGTTTAATGCTGTGTCTAATGGTAATTATCTAACCTTTAATCCGGAAACGGGTAGTTTGTCCGAGTTAGCGAGAGCGCCACAAGCACGCTTCGTCGCGACGATTGAAGGCGTTGAAAATTCCACTTCGGGTATTTCTCCATTTGGTTTAGATGTATCACGCGGACAGATTCTTTCACGTTTGGTGCGTAAGGCGACTTTGGAAGAGCGTATCGATCAAGGCGGTATCATCGGTTATATCATTTTAGGTCTCGGTGCATTTGCTGTGTTAGTGGCAGTGTGGAAGTTGTTAACTCTGTTCTTCTCGAGTGTGGCTATGAGCGCTCAGGCACGTAAGCTTGATAAACCCGGTAAAGGTAATGCCTTAGGTAGAGTATTAAATGTTTACCACAATAATCCTGAGGCCGACCTTGAGACAATGGAGCTTCGCTTAGGCGAGGCGGTGCTAAAGGAAACGCCTAAGTTTAGCCGTTTCCTTGTGTTTATTAAGATTATTGCTGTTGCTGCACCGTTGTTAGGTCTGTTAGGTACTGTGACCGGTATGATCAATACTTTCCAAGCGATTACCTTGTTTGGCACAGGTGATCCACAGGTTATGGCGGGCGGTATTTCACAAGCCCTTGTGACGACTGTGCTTGGCTTAGTTGTAGCTATACCGGCAGTATTATTGTTCTCTTTGACTAGTGGTAGAGCCAAGCGCTTAGGCCAAGTGTTGGAAGAACAAGCCATGGGTATGGTTGCTGAGCATGCTGAAAAACGTGCGGCTGCCTAAATAGACTAGCAAAATGTCTTCTTATTTAGAGCAACTGTTTGGTCATTATGCTGAGTATGTTGCGGTTCGGGATTTTTTTGAGCTAGGTGGCGAGGTATTAGTTGCTATCGCCGTTTTGTTGTTGGTGATGTGGCTGCTTATATTTGAGCGTTTGTTTTACTTATATAGTACTCATAGGAAGAAAGTAAAAACAGCCTTGGCACTCTGGGAGGCGCGCGACGAACGTAAGTCCTGGTATGCACACAGAGTAAGAGAGAGGTTAATTTCTGTCGTTTCGCAGGGCTTAGAAAAGAATTTAAACATTTTGATTACCTGTGTTGCGCTATGTCCGTTGTTTGGTCTCATAGGTACAGTTTGGGGCATGATCGAAGTGTTTGAAGTAATGGCCTTGTCGGGTTCAGGTAACGCTCGTGCTATGGCAGCGGGTGTGTCAAAGGCGACTATTCCAACCATGGCCGGAATGGTGGCGGCTTTATCCGGTATTGCTATCAGTACATTTTTGCAATCAAAGGCAAAGCGAGAACGTTTGCTTTTGGGTGAACATATGACGATGGATCACTAGCAGTGATTCTTTGTATTACGGGCTAAAAGGTAAAGATTATGCGACGCATTGGTTCACGCTTTTCGGAAGCAGAAGAAGAATCAGCAATTGATATCACGCCTATGTTGGACGTGGTATTTATTATGTTGATCTTTTTTATTGTTACCGCGACGTTTGTTAAAGAATCAGGGATTGATGTTAATAAGCCTGATGCGGCGACAGCGGTTAAACAAGAAAAAGCCAATATTTTGATCGCTATCAACGCAAATAACCAGATTTATATCGATCGTAGAAATGTCGATGTGCGCCGTGTGCGTCCTGTTGTGGAAAGGCTGCACGCCGAAAATCCACAAGGATCAGTTGTGATCCAAGCTGACAAAGAATCAAAAATGGATATATTTGTTAAAGTTTGGGACGCTGCAAAAGAAGCTGGTGTGGATAATATTGCTATCGCCGCACAGCCGAAAGGCTAAGATAGAATTTACATGTAGGTAAGGGTTCGTGGCAGCTCAAACTATCGATACGCTAGGAAGCTCGAATTTACCCAAGGCATTTGTCAGAGTCGTACTCGGCTTGGCGCTTGCTGCGGGAATCACATTCTTCTTGGTTTGGGCGATGCAAGCTTTGGTCGCAACGGGTGATCGGTCGATAGCCGATGATCGCGATCGTTTAGCATTGGACTTTGTGCGTGTTGAGCGCAGCGAAACGATTCAGCGTAAAAAGAATAAGCCAGATAAACCACCGCCACCGGATAAACCACCACCTCAGCCACCTCAACCCAAGTTGGACGACATTAATCCAACGGTAGATAAAATTGCTGTGAGTGCAGCCCCGGTAGAAACAGAGGTTAGCTTGTCTAGTGGAGGGTTTTCTCTTGGTGTAGGCGAGGGCGAGTTTCTGCCGTTGGCTAAAGTATCCCCAATTTATCCACAACGCGCCTTACGTCGTGGAGTGGAAGGTTTTTGTACAGTTCAGTATACTGTTACTGAAACAGGTGCAACCCAAGATATTGTTGTTTTGGAAGATCAATGTACCAGCAAGATGTTTCATAGCGCTTCGATCGAGGCGGCAAAAAAATTCAAATACCGGCCTAGGGTGCGTGATGGCAAAGCCACCGCTGTGCCTGGGGTGCGGAATAAATTTACCTATAAATTGGAAAAGTAGTATCGTTTAGCTCGAATATTCGGGGATTAAGATGATGACTAGTAACACATTACGATTATTCATGGTTTTTGCTTTGGGTCTGTTTGTCGTCGCACAAACGGGGATGGCAAGCGCTGCCAAAGTGACGGAAACCTTAAGTCAACCTGTTTACAAAAAGCTTAAGCAGGCAGAGAACGTATTGGATGCTAAGGCGTTTGATCAAGCTATCGATATGATGGAGGATCTACGCAAAAAGTTAAAGTTGACCGAGTATGAAAATAGTCAGTCATGGAATCTCCAAGCTTATGCGTATTACTTAAAAGAAGATTACAAAAAAGCGATTGAGTCCTACTATGAGGTTCTGAAATACGAAAATCTTGCCGAGGCGGTGGTGCAAAGTACCTTAAAGACTGTTGCACAGCTGCATTTTATTCGTGAGGAGTATAAGCCAGCAATAAAAGCAGTAAATCGTCTGATTGCAAAATTAGAAAACCCAGATAGCAGCTTGTATCTGCTCCAGGGGCAGGGTTACTTCCAACTGAAAGAATACGATAAAGCCTTAGCACCGATGAAGAAGGTAGTTGCTGACGAAAAAGCAAAGGGTAATGTACCAAAGGAAAATTGGCTTCTTCTGATCAGAGCAATTTATTACGAGAAAAAAGATTATAAGAATATGATAGCTGTGCTGAAAGAGATTATTCAGCATTATCCCAAGGACGATTATCTTTATACTCTCGCAGCTGTTTATAGTGAGTTAGGTGATACCAAGAAGCAGTTGTCTTTGATGGAAGCATTATTTGAGAAAGGTTATATCAGCGGTGAAAAACATGCTGTTAATCTTGCTAATTTGTATTTGCTTCACAAGCTCCCCTATAAGGCAGCTGCACTGTTGCAAAGAGAGATAGATGCTAATCGTGTTGAGTCAACGGAACGCCATTTGCGTTTATTATCACAAGCTTGGTACCAAGCGCGTGAAGATGAAAAAGCTATTCCTCCAATGCAGTTGGCCGCTGAAAAAAGTGGTGACGGTGAGTTATATATCCGCTTAGCACAATCACATTTGAATTTAGAGCAATGGTCGGAAGCTGCTCAAGCCATACAGCTCGGATTAGAAAAAGGTGGTGTTAAAAAACCAAATACAGCTCAGATCATGCTGGGTACAGCCTTGTTCAATATGAAAGAGCTCAATGGTGCACGTAAAGCGTTTTCTGCAGTGGCAAAATCTGAAGCCAAGAACGATAGGAAAACAGCTAAAACTTGGTTAGCATTTTTAGACTCAGAGATTCGTCGTGCAGAGATAGGTCAACAAGGTTTGCCTGAGTTTGAGCGCAGCCAAGAAGCGCAAGAGAGCATCGAAGAGCTAGCGGGTTAGATATCGGTAATGCTTATATAATGTTTATTATTTAATAACAGTAAATAGAGACTTTTTATAAAAAATCCCGCACATATATCTATGTGCGGGATTTTTTATGTCTTTCACAGTACCCTGCTGATTGCTTATCAGAATTAAACCAATAGCTTGCGAAGAGTGTGTTGAATATTTCATTTTAATTTCACAAGGCTGAAACATTTTTGTCATAAAAAAAACCAATAATGCGGGCTTACAATTATCTGTCAGCGGTTCCTGATAGAAGAATGATTATTCAATTCTGCGTTTCTGGTAATTAACCCAAACCTAAGGGGAATATGATGAAATTTAATAAGGCTTTTTTGGCGTTAGCGGTTTCTAGCACGTTAGTCGCTTGTGGCGGAGGCAGTAGTGGCATTGCAGGTGTTAGTAGCCCTACTGGTGGTGCTGGTGCGGGAGGCGGTTCGGCTACATGTGTCGATACATTTGTAGAGACACCGCCTGAGTTAATTGGTGGTGTGCTGCAAAGTACGATATCTGGCCGCGCATGCGAAAATGTTGTATTGAGTTCAGGTATTCGCTATATCCTCGGTGCTAATGTGTTTATTGGTGGTGGTGATCGCATGCTAGAAGCAGGCGAATCAGTTGATCCAGTAATCTTAAGTATATTGCCTGGGGCAGATATTCGAGGCATTCAAGGCACGAGTATCATTGTGACTCGTGGGTCAAGAATTGAAGCTAATGGTCTTCGTGATAATCCGATTACGTTTAGTAGTCTGGATGATAATTTTGACGGTCAGCAAGAGTGGGGAGGCATCGTAGTTCAAGGTTTTGCTCCGCAAACTTCCCCAGCAGTCGGTGGTGGTCTATGTAGCTCTAATGGCGCTACATGTAATGTTCAAGGGGAAGGTGGTGACTTTATTGGATTCTATGGTGGAACGAATGCAGCCGATAATAGCGGGACGTTTCGCTATGTTCGTATTGCTGAGGGCGGTGCGCCGACAGCTGACCCTGGAAACGAAATTAATGGCTTAACGCTGCAAGGCGTTGGTTATGGTACTACTGTAGAGTTTGTACAAGTGCATAATAATCGTGATGACGGTATCGAGTGGTTCGGTGGAACGGTTAATGCCAAATATCTGGTATTGACAAATAATGATGATGACGATATTGATTTTGACGAAGGTTACGTAGGTAATATTCAGCACGCTTTAGTAATTAAAGACCAAGTAGCTACAAGTCCAGTTGGTAGTAATGACCCTCGTGGTATTGAAGCGAATAGTGATGGTACTGGTTCAGTAAGCGCTACGGAAGCATCTCTTTCTAATGTGACGATTGTTGGTGGTACTGCCTCTGGCGGACAAGACGCATTACGTCTACGCGGTGGTGTAACAGTGAATCTTTATAACACTGTTTTAGACAACTATCAGGACTGCTTGCGTGCTGAAGATGGTGAAGCGTTTGATACGAGTGATCCTATGAATATCACTCGTTCGGTTATAGCTCCTACTGATGTTAACTTAACCAACGTACTGGGTGATTGTTTTAGAAACTATGTTAGCCAGAATGACACTGATGTAACTATTGGTGGAGTGGAAGTTCAGGCTGTTCCTACTGAGCCTAGTAACGACGGTACTACTTTCACCAATTCCGGTGACGTGGATGGTGATGGCAGTCCAGCAACTTTAGAAGGGGGTTCAGTTACGGGTGCACCATCAGGTGGTATCACGTTAACAGCGTCTTTTGCGGCTATGGATCCAGTAGCTTCTTTGCCGGCAATGGTTGCACCGACCCCAGTGGGTAATTCTGGCTTCACATTCGACGCTACCGATTATGCTGGTGCCGTAGACCCGGACTTGATGTTTGATCCGATGAACCCCGGTGCTTTAGATGGTACTGGTGCCGGCGTTTGGTGGGCTGTATGGACTTTGCCCGGTACTGTAGATGTATCAGCATTAAACGCTAATACTGATAACTAAGTTTATCTAAAATAGCTATTTGCATGACGGCGACCTTAGGGTCGCCGTTTTTTTGTCTGTCGAAAATAGAAGTATTAGCTTAGAATCATGATTTCGCTCTGCTAGCCGAAACTATTCCTAAATAGCTTGGGAGTTGTAGATGGAACAATTAAATAATCAGTATGGGATAGAGGGGCATCTTTCATTTGCTATAGGTAACGGTGGTTTAACAAAAGCGGTTATCAAAAATGAATTGGCTGAAGCGGAAGTCTATTTACAAGGTGGGCATCTTACGCATTTTCAACCTAAGGGAATACCCCCAGTCATTTGGATGAGCAGTAGTGCCTTCTTTGGTGAAGGCAAAGCGATACGTGGTGGTGTGCCAATATGTTGGCCATGGTTTGGTCCGCATGCTAGCAATAGCGAGCTGCCTCAGCATGGGTTTGCTAGAACTTCTGAATGGACAGTTGTAGCCAGTAATGCTTTACCGGATAGGGTAACTAGTTTAAGTCTGGGTTTGAGTGGCGATGGTTCGAATAAGATGTGGCCACATTCTTTTGATCTGGTCTTAGAGTTCATCGTAGGGCGTCAATTAAAATTGATATTAACCGCGACAAATACTGGCTCGAAAGCACTAGAGTTGGGCGCGGCTTTCCACACTTACTTCAATGTCGGTGATAGCAGTAAGATTGCAATTAGTGGTTTAGGCG
>CAYUVE010000062.1:0-11446 GCA_964447985.1 uncultured Thiotrichales bacterium | reverse complement strand
CCTGATCGGCAACGCGGTCAAGTTCACGGACCAGGGCAAGGTTCGCGTCAGCGTGTCTCCCATGGGCGACCCAGGCGATGAGCAGCGGCTGTATTTTTCCATTCTGGATACGGGCATCGGCATTCCGCGCGAAGCTCTTTCGCGCATCTTCGATAGTTTCGCGCAGGCCCGGGACGACGCGTCCTGGAAATACGGCGGAACCGGACTGGGGCTTACCATCACCCGGGGTCTTCTGGAAATGCAGGGTGGCGATATACGTGTTCGCAGCCGCGAAGGCAAGGGTTCCGTCTTCGCGTTCACCCTGCCCATGCGAATCGCCCCCGAAGGCGCCCCCAAAGCCGGCGACAATGCTCGCCTGGAAGGATTGGATCACCGCCGTATTCTGGTCGTGGATGATTTCGAGCCCAACATTCTTCTGGCCCGCAAGTTTCTGGAAAGCTGGGACCTCCAGGTGGACACCGCCATGAACGGGGCCGTGGCCGTGGAGATGGTGAAAAAAGGGGAATACGACCTGGTTTTGATGGATTTGCGCATGCCCGAGATGGACGGTTTCGAGGCTTCGCGTTGCATTCGCGCGCTTCCCGAGCCCGCCGACGCGCGCGTTCCCATTATCGCGGTCACGGCCGCCGCTTCTCCCGAGGAACGCGGCGAAGCCTTGCTGGCGGGAATCGACGACTATCTTTTGAAGCCCTATGACCCCGCTGAACTGCACGCGAAGGTCGGCGTCCTGCTCAAGCGCGCTTCCCCGTAAAACGAGCCTGGTGCATCGCGAAATTATTTCGCCGGGAAAAAATACTCCATCCGGCGGAAAAGGCCCGCCAATCCTGGGTGTCCGGCGAAAACACGCATGGTGCACCGCTCTTGTGCGCCGCGGAAGAAACAAAAATTTAACCGGGCGCGATGTTAATTGTGCGCGACAAGATTCCCGTCGGCGTCTAAAATACGTTCAATGTTTGAAATTGCAATGGGAGAAATATCATGAATAAACCGGCAGTGGATCTTTTCGAAGGCCTGATGAAGGGAACGATTCCGCCCCACGGGGACGGTTTTATATTTAATGGAAATTTCGCGACCGGATCGAAGTACGCAATCTTCGAGATCATCGCCTTTCGCAATGTGAAGAACATCATTCCCGCGTCGGATCACGTGACCTTCCAGTCCGACGGTTTCAAAATCTACGTGCTCTACGAACCTAAAACCTACGTGCGTCGTTACATGGAGCCCTACCTGCGTGAAGAAGAGGAAAAGATTCCCCTGCGCTGGGAGGAAGTCGAGATCATGGAACTTTCGCGCAAGGATCGTTTGATTATTTCGCGCACGCCATTCTTAAGTCACGGCGCGTTTACCGTGAATCGCCCCAATGAAGCCAATTTCTCCTATTTCTTTTTCGACAATGAGCGTGTGCAAAAGAATCTGGAAGGCTTCATGTCTCAATTGCTCAAGAATGAGTTTCAGGTAACGAAGAAACGCATCGAGGACTTCCTGCCTCTGTTTCGTAAGAACCTGGAAATTTTCCGTCAGGAGTCTTCGGCGGCATAAAGTTAATCCGAGGAACGAGAGTCGCGCGTTCGAGCTTCAATCGCGCCGGCCGCGGGGACGCAAACGAAGTACTTCCAGATGAGTCCGGTTATCGGGAAAAGCAGCATGCATCATGGTAGGCCAATCCAGAATTTCATTATGAGCAACTCATTTCCTTAAATTGGCGCGCACTGCCGCGATCCTTTCACGCCAGTAGTTGAGGTCGCCCGATTTTTCTTCCGAATTTTCGTACTGCGTTGCCTGCGTCTTGCGCAGGTTGCTCTCGTATTGCAGCAGTATTTCGGCTAGCTGGACGCGAAGGGCTCCCTTATCCTTTGGTATGTAGCCGGGCCCATGGCAGCCGCATGTGTGAAAGCTCACTCCGACCGAATATAAACTCTCCAGCGCTTTCCAGGCGGCGACTTTGCTTCGCGGTGGAGCTTTCGCGTCGAGGCCCAGGTCCGCCATTTCGCCGCCGCAGTCCGGACAGATTTGAATTCTCTCCCCGCCGTATTTTTCCTGGAACGCGCGAATTCGCTTTTCGTAGTCGGGCGGTTTACGACGCGCATCCCGGTAGCGCGCGGCTTGCCAGAGATATTCGTCGCCGTTTTGTCGGATGATGTCCGCCAGGGCGACTTTCTTGAACATCTTCCGGCATCTAAAGCACGCGAAATGCGATTTGTAGGTCTGGTAGCCGTAGCGACACATGAGCAAGCGCCTCCGCCGGCAACCGGACCCGCGAAATCCCGTTTAGTTCTCGTCGTAAATGGTCCCCGCGTATTCGGAGATGGCGCGGCGTCGATCCTCGGCCATCTTCTTGTGGAACCAGAGATTCTGGATCTTGTCGGACTTGCGCGAGTTGTCCTCGCGGATTTCCACCAGGCATTCCTGAACAGCGAACTTCATGGCGTTTATCGAGCTTTCGCCCAGACCCTTGTTGCGCTTCTTGCGAACGATTTCGCGGCCTTCTTTTTGAACCTGGCGTACGAGCTTATCATAGGCCGCGTCGTCCACGCAGAACAGGACTTCCTTTGATTTCCCGTTCTGGACTTCCACTTCGTAGAGCGGCGCCGTGGTGATGTTGACGAAGCCCATGGAAAAGAGTTCCGGCCAGAACTCATAAAAGAAGGACAGCATCAAGCTGCGAATGGCGTAACCGTCGAAGTGAGTCTGTCGTCGGTTTGACTTAACTTGCTTGGAGTCGCCTGTGTAACGAGGTCGATGCCTTGTTCTTGTATGGCTTTAACCAAAGCTTCACTAATGGTTTGATCAAAATTACGTAAGGGTGTATGTCGTCTGACCAGTAGCTGAACTTTACTGCCTAGGCCCTGCAGCATACCGGCAAGCTCAACGGCGATATAGCCAGCGCCGACTACCGCGACATGTTTGGGTTGTGCTTCTAGCTCAAAAAAACCGTCGGAAGTGATGCCAAGCTCAGCGCCCTCAACGTCAGGAACGCTTGGATAACCACCCGTGGCGATAAGAATATGTTCGGCTTGGTAATGTTCATCACCGACAGCGACGGTATGCGCGTCGACGAATTTACCAATGCCACGAATAATATCGACTTTATTTTTATCTAGATTGGTTTCATAGATTCAATTTAGGCGATGAATATAGGCTTCACGGCGCGATACCAGGCTGGACCAATCAAAATCGACACCTTGATGGCTAAAACCATAATCTTTGGCTTCACTGAAGCTCTCGGCGTAACCCGCGCCATACCACATGATCTTTTTTGGTACACAGCCACGGTTAACACAAGTGCCGCCGAGGCGGTCATTTTCAATCAATGCTACACGAGCGCCATAAGAGGCGGCGCGATTGGCTGCTGCGATGCCACCGCTGCCGCCACCGATAACCAAGAAATCATATTGTGTTGTCAAAGTTTTTCCCTATATAAGCAATTGAAAAGAATCATTTTAGTCATATGCTACGATAAGTTATGATCAAGTCTATCAATTTATTTGTGTAGGTCGTTATGAATAATCCTTTACTTACAACGCAGCATCTTCCTCGCTTTGACGAGATAAAGCCTGAGCACATGGAGCCAGCTATTGATCAGCTGCTGGCTGAGCAGCGTCAGCAGATAGACGATTTGCTTAGCAGCGATCAAGAGACAAGCTTCGAAAACTTTGTTTTGCCTATGGATGCCATGTCGGAGCGTCTAAGCCGCGTTTGGTCGCCAGTAAGCCATATCAATGCAGTACTAAATAGTAAAGAATTGCGCGAAGCTTACAATGCCTGCTTACCCAAGATTAGCGAGTTTTCGACCGAGCTTGGGCAAAATGAAAAGCTCTATCAGGCCTATAAAACGGTAGCGGAAAGTGATGAGTACCAGCGACTGGATACAGCAGCCCGTAAGATGGTCGATAATGCGTTGCGCGATTTCCGTTTATCAGGTGTTGCCTTAGAAGCGGATAAAAAAGATCGCTATAAAGAAATCAAAGCGGAATTATCACGCTTGGCCTCCAAATTTGAAGAAAATGTCCTCGACGCTACCGGAGCGTGGAAAAAAGGCATTACCAATGAAAACGAGCTGCGTGGCTTACCGGACAGCGCTAAAAGCTTAGCCAAACAAGCTGGTGAGCAGGCGGGTATGGAAGGTTGGCAATTGAGCTTAGAAATGCCGTCTTATTTTGCCGTCATGACCTATGCAGATGACCGTGCTTTGCGTCGAGAGGTTTATGAGGCCTATACCACACGCGCTTCAGAGCTGGGTCCGCATGCGCGTCACTGGGACAATGCCAGTATCATGAACGATTTACTTGCGCTGCGACATGAGCAAGCCCAATTATTGGGTTTCGAAAACTACGCTGAATATTCCCTGGCGACAAAAATGGCAGAAACGCCAGAAGAAGTTGTTGGTTTCTTAAAAGATTTGGCTGAGCGTTCTAAATCGGTTGCAGAAACCGAGTTTGCTGAACTAGCTGAGTTCGCCAAAGAGCGAGATAATATTCAAGACCTGTCTGCATGGGATGTCATGTACTACAGCGAAAAACTACGCCAAGCGCGTTACGATATTTCGCAAGAAGAGCTCAAACCGTATTTCCCTGTGCCTAAAGTGCTATCAGGGATGTTCGCCGTGGTTGAGCGTTTATATGGTTTGCGTATCGAAGAAAAAGATGGCGTAGCGAGCTGGCATGAAGATGTACGCTTTTTTGAAATACGCGACGATCAAAACGAGATTCGTGGCGAATTTTATCTTGATCTCTATGCGCGGGCGCATAAGCGTGGCGGCGCCTGGATGGATGAGTGTGTAACACGTCAGCGCCATAATGATGGCGTCGATACACCAGTAGCTTACCTAACCTGTAATTTTACTCCGCCTATTGGCAGTGATCCTTCATTGCTAACACATACCGAAGTAATCACTTTGTTTCATGAATTTGGCCATGGCTTGCATCATATGCTGACAAAAGTGGAATATTCCGGTGTAGCAGGTATACGCGGAGTCGCTTGGGACGCTGTCGAATTACCAAGCCAATTTATGGAAAACTGGTGTTGGCAGCGCGAAGCCCTAGATTTGATTTCCGGTCATTATCAAACAGGTGAGCCTATTCCAGACGAGTTGTATAAAAAACTTAATGCCAGCAAGAATTTTTTATCTGGTATGCAAATGGTGAGACAGCTTGAGTTTGCTTTATTCGATTTTCGCATTCATAGCGAGTATGACCCGGATAAAGGTCTGAATATCGAAAGCGTATTAAGCGAAGTGCGTGCTGAAGTTGCAGTCGTGCCGACACCGTCGTTTAATCGTTTTGCTAATGGTTTTTCACATATCTTTGCTGGGGGTTATTCAGCCGGTTATTACAGCTATAAATGGGCGGAAGTTTTATCGAGTGATGCTTTTTCTAAATTTGAAGAGAACGGCATCTTTGATCGTGTTACCGGTAAACAATTTTTAACTTCTGTTTTAGAGCAAGGTGGTTCACGTGAACCTATGGAATTATTTGTTGAGTTTCGCGGCCGCAAGCCTAGCATTGACGCCTTGCTACGTCATAGTGGATTAGCTGCCTAATGAAAATTGTTAGCTGGAACGTAAACTCACTGCGAGTGAGATTACCGCATGTTCTAGATTGGTTGGCTTCAGCCGAGCCTGATGTCTTAGCCTTACAAGAAACTAAAATGACTGACGAAGACTTTCCTGCTGAAGCTATTAAAGAAGCAGGTTATCACGTTGTTTTCTCTGGCCAGAAAACGTATAACGGTGTGGCTATTATCAGTAAGATTGAGGCGACGGATATTGTTACCGATGTGCCTGATCTAGATGATCCGCAACGTCGGATATTAGCGGCTACCATCGGCGGTGTGCGTATTATCGATCTCTATGTACCCAATGGTCAAAGTGTTGAGTCCGAAAAATATCCATACAAACTCAACTGGTTAGAAAAAGTGACAGCCTACGTGGAGTCTCAATTAGCCCAACATGAAGAACTGGTTGTACTCGGTGATTACAATATAGCGCCGGAAGATCGCGATTGCTATGATCCAGAAGGTTGGGGTGAAGAAGTATTGTGTTCAAAACCTGAGCGCGAGGCTTTTCAAAAGTTAATTAGCTTAGGCTTGGTTGATACTTTTCGTTTGTTCGAGCAAGAAGATCGTTTTTTCAGTTGGTGGGATTACCGACAAATGGCTTTTAGACGTAAACGCGGTTTACGTATCGATTTGGTTTTAGCCAGCGCGGCCTTGGCAGATAAATGTATTGAAGGATCTATTGATGTCGAACCACGTAAATTGGAACGTCCATCCGATCACGCGCCAGCTATAGCTGTGTTTAAAAAATAGCTATGAACGCTAAAACTGCTTACATGGACGTATCGGCATTCACGACCAAAGATGGATCAACCATTCGTGAACTCATGCATCCAGAGCATCATTCTGCGCAGAACCAGAGTTTGGCCGAAGCTATAGTGCCAGTTGGCACCACTACCTTATTACACCAACACCACAAGACCGAAGAGTTTTACCATATTCTTTCTGGAGAAGGGGAAATGGTCTTAGGAAAAGAGACTTTCGCTGTAAAACCAGGTGATACGGTTTGCATAATGCCTCAGACGCCTCACCAAATAACAGCTACGGGTGATCAAGATTTACGTTTCTTATGCTGCTGTAGCCCGGCTTATTCACACCAAGACACCGAACTCCTCTAATCGCTATAACAATGCCTGGAGTCGAGATTAGGTTTTACCAATCAAATTATTTAGGCTCCACAGTAGACTGTTTTATACAACTACTACTTCATTATTCACCTGAAAAAATATTTCGCAAAAGCGCACTTAGAGAAAAAATCACTAAGAAGTTCGCTGATGATCTTTCGTCGCAAAAGTTAATCGTCGCCTTAGACTGTGAACAAGTGGTGGGTTTAGCGACTATGGCGGAGTTATTTCCTGCCGTAGATGACACAACGCAGCTCTTTCTAAAAGACCTGTTTGTTATAAAAGACTATAGACGTAGAGGTATAGCGACTGAAATTATGAAATTTATTTCTCAATACGCGATCGATAGTGACATGTCTCGAATAGACTGGTTGGTAGATAGCGATAATGATGCTGCTATGTCTTTTTATAAACGTTTGGTAAATAGCCCAATGAGTTATAAAACCGTTTTTCGTTTAGAAAATGAAGCGTTACGCAAAGTAAGTGCTGAGCGATAGAGTTTGTAGTAGAGCTTTATTATTCGTTTATAGCTATGAATCGTATTCCAGTATGTCACTTTCGAACTAAGATTGGTGAACTACTACTAGGAGAGTGTGAAGATAAAATCTGTCTTTTAGGTTTTCGTTATCGAAAAATGCGTTCTGCGGTCGATAAGCGGATAAAACAAGGATTACAGGCTCAATATGTTGTTGCAGAAACACCGCTTTTACAAGATTTAAAATCTGAAATAAGTGCTTATTTGGCTGCTGAAATTACGGAATTTTCTCTGCCAATACTGACTGTTGGCACAGACTTCCAAAAGCGTGTGTGGCAAGTGCTTTTGCAAATACCCTATGTAGCAGTTATCACCTATGCTGATTTGGCAGAAAAAGTCGAAAACAAAACGGCTATCAGAGCAGTAGCGACTGCCAACGGTGTTAATGCAATGAGCCTAATCGTACCTTGTCATCGTGTAATGGGTAGTGATGGCGAATTACGTGGTTACGCAGGCGGCTTAATGGTAAAACAGCGATTACTGAATATGGAGAGTCATTTGTCAATGTTAGATCACTAGTCATAGGGGTTTGGTGATTATTCATAAGCGGTGGTACATAATCGAGGATAGATTTTATAAAAACGGAATCATTATGAAATTAAAAAATCTTCCCATGGCGTTGGTAGTATGCTTGATATTGTTGTCAACCGGTGTTTTCGCCTCAGATATTAGTCCGTCTGTTATTCGATTTGACGAATCGCCATTTATAGCAGAGACCGTGTTTTGTGAAGAAGAACAGGAACTGATTCCCGAAGATAATGATTTTGAGATACTCAGTTATGCTTTAATGAGTTCTGGAAAAGGCGATCGTTTTGTATTGGCAAATATAAAAAATAAATCCGCTGGCCAGAGAATATTAAGACGAGAGCATTTAGTTGCGATTTTCGCAGATTGTTCTCAACGTCACCCAACTAACATTCAATACAAATTTGATGGTGGTGAAGTGATTACGCGAGAGATTAATTTTGGCAATAGTCGATTTCCTATTATTAAAGTTGTTTCGAAAATAGAGTAATTGATGTTGTGTTTTTTTGACTAAAGATAATTGTTTTTGGGCTATAGATGCATGTAAACTGCGCTCCCTTCGACAAGCTCAGGGTGAGCGAAGGGGAGCTTGCGGAAAAATTCATTTCACTTTCCTGAGAGAAACGATATAAATACTAATCACTCTGAATATAAAGGGGGGATGATACAAATATTAATCACACCACGAGCTTCAAGAGTAATAATTTATTTATCGATCCCCCTGAGTATGTCGAAGGGTGCTTATTTAAAAAGACTCAGTCAATTCATTTTTCTTCGGCTTCTGCTACCTTCTTCAAATTTCCCATCACCACGCCTAGTTCTTTTTTAAACGTTCCAGCGAGCAAGGCATAGTAGATATGTCTCAAGCCGCCACGAAAGTTTACTTCATGGACGAAGGTGGTCAGGCCATTTTGGTTTTCTTCAAAGTAGCGCTGTAATTTTATAGTTTGATAAAGCGGGACTTTGAGTTCTTCAATAAATGAAATACCTTCATCGACTTCTATTAATTCAAATTTGGTTTTTGGTGCGCCCTTAGCTTTTAAGTAACCAATAGCGCCTTGCGTAAACTCAGCATCATCTTCTAAATAAGAGTATTGCAAAATGGTGTCGAATTTTTTCCAGTTTTCAACGTCCGACCACAGGCGCCATATGGTTTCTTTGCTGGCGGTCGTCTCTACGGCGAGTTTTAATGAGCAATTAGGTAGTATTTCAACTTCGTTGCTTGCCAATGTCGAAGTGCTCAAACTTAGCAAGAACATTCCTACAATTAGTGATGTAGCGGGTGTTCGCATTTATACAGATTCTAAAATAATGTCGTAGCGTAAAACTGGAATATTCTCGATCCTTTCTCCTATATCACTGGCGACCATCAAAGGCCGTAAGTGCTCAGGCTGGCGTAACCATAATTTATCAATATCGTTGAGTTCATGGCCGGGAAAATACATCTGCGTGGTGAGATCGACATAGCCACGCTTAGATATCTTGAAGTGGATATGTGGTGGTCGTACCCAGTCTTCTTTCGCTGGATAAGCACCAGGAATAACCGTTTTAAAGTTAAACCCACCGTTGCTACCGGATTCGACAATTGCCCAACCTTGAAAATTTGGATCGAGCGGCGCTGGGTTGGGGTCGATGGGGTGGCTATAGCGACCATGGGTATTAGCCTGCCAAAGGTCAACAATAGCAGATTCAATCGGTTCGCCATTTGTATCGAGTACACGACCTTTTATATAGATTCTCTCGCCTTCGGCTTCCCGCTCGTTTCCCTCGATTTGGGTTAAGTCAAAATCTTTATCTTTTTGTGCAATTACAGGGTAGAAGGGACCCTCGGCTTCTTTCGGTGTGCTGAGTTCTGATTGTGCGGAAGGGGTGCATGCTGTGGCGACGCCAGCTGTGATAGTAAGTGCTCCGTTTTTAACAAAGTCTCGACGATTTACCATATAGCACCTCTACGAATAGTTGAGAAAACAAGATATTACAAGCTTAATAATTACTCACACTTATCATACTATTGTCGCTATAGTTAGCAGTGTTATTTATAACATAATAATAGCGAATAATAATTCGGAATGGGAAAATGGAAAACGTATATAAAATTCCAGATTCGGATTTAGTCAATAAGATAGACAAGGAAGAATATCAACCGAAAGTTTTTTCGATGTCAGGGCGTATTGGACGGTTACGATATTTAGCTTACTCCTTCCTATTTAACATCCTTACTGTCGTAGCCATAATTATCCTAATGTTTTTTGCTAGTTTATTATTTAATTTCATTGAGGTTGACGTTGCGGTCGACAGAGTGGCTGGATTAGTAGCGATGGTCATGCTTACAGCTGCCTATTTTGTACTAGCGAAACGGCGTTTAAACGATTTAAACAAAAGTGGCTGGTTATCGTTAGTGGGTTTAATTCCAATCATCAATATATTCTTTATATTATATGTCTTTTTTTGGCCAGGCACAGATGAACGAAATGACTATGGTGCTAAGCCATGTGAAAATTCTTCGCTAATTATATTCGGTACTGTGCTAGTGCCCATTTTATTTATTGTTATTATGGCAGCGATAAGCGTAACCAGGTAATAGGATGATTTAGATTGTACGAGTTAAGTTAAGACTAGTATTCCGTAACAAGCTTTATTACTGCTCATGTTGGATACCGTTAAAAAATTTGAAATACCTGAGGGCGTTGACCTGGAGCTTCGCTTGGCCGGCCCAATTATTCGTATTAATGCTTGGCTTATTGATGCGGCGATTCGGGGTGCCATTATTATGGCGGCTTATTTTTTCCTGGTTTGGTTAGGCAAAGCGGGTATTGCCATGATTTTGTTGATTTCATTTTTGGTGGAATGGTTTTATCCCGTTTTATTTGAATTATCAAAAGGAGCAACGCCAGGTAAGCGAGCGCTGAATCTTTATGTTTGCCACGATGATGGCACGCCGATTAATTGGCAAAGTTCGATGTTAAGAAATTTGTTGAGGGTCGCTGACTTCCTACCTTTGTTTTATATGTTGGGTTTGATTTCGATGATGATCAATCGAGACTTTAAACGCTTGGGTGATATCGCTGCTGGCACGGTGGTGGTTTATCGAGAAAAACCTTCTTCTAATATCGATACTATTCCTGATATCGAGCCGACCCCTCTACCACTACCGCTTAGTTTGACTGAACAAAGAGCCGTGCTTGATTTCGCTGAACGGCATCAAGATTTATCGGCTTCTCGCCAAAGTGAACTTGCTGATTATCTGCAAGAATATACGCAAAAGTCTGGAGATGACTCAGTTAAGGCATTGCACGGCTATGCTAATTGGCTGATGAAAGGGCAATAGTCGATGAAGCAAGTACAGTTTGAGGAAAAATATCAGGCTCAGTGGCTAGAGTTTGAGTCTCTGCTCGGTGATATGAGCAGAGGGAAAAGTCATCGTCAGTTAGCATCTGAAGACCGTTACGATTTTCCCAGAGCCTATCGCAATATCTGCGGGCATTACGCCATCGCTAAGCAGCGTTACTATAGCCCTGTATTAATTGACCGCCTACATGCCTTGGTATTGGCTGGCCAAGAGCATTTATACCGGCATAAAACCATATGGCTTTGGAAGCTATTTGAGTTTGTTCTCACAACATTCCCACAGCTTGTTCGCAAGCATAGCAAGGTGTTTTGGCTAGCAACTTTTTTGTTTTATGGGCCGGCTATTGCGATGGGAATTGCC
>CAYUVE010000061.1:0-11577 GCA_964447985.1 uncultured Thiotrichales bacterium | reverse complement strand
TTATTATACCGCTAACCGGCATAGCGAGATCAGGACAATGCGGGCCATCGACACGTACTTCCGCCGGCGCCACACTCAAGGACGCTACGGCGCGCTGCATGGCTAACATCGAGGCCTGCAGAATATTAATTTCGTCTATCTCCGCCACGCTGGCCTTAGTTATGGAAAAAGCCAAGGCCTTCTTCTGAATCTCTACAAACAAGCGCTCTCGTTTTAGAGCACTTAATTTCTTTGAATCATTCAGGCCTTCTATTGGGCTTTCTGGATCGAGAATCACAGCCGCCGCGACAACCGGCCCGGCCAATGGCCCACGACCCGCTTCATCCACACCCGCATAATACTCAGCCATGCTTATCTCCCAAGGAAAAATGCGACGCTATGGCTGAGGCAGCTGTAGCACTGGCATCACATCGCAACATTTCATGCATACGTGAAAACTCTTCTATTTGAGCCTGCCTACACCCCTCGTCCTTAAATAACTTAACTAACTCTCGTGCCATTGCCGATGCGTCTATGTCATGCTGAATAAACTCAGGTACACGCGGTTCTTTTGCAAGCAGATTAGGCAAAGCGAAATGGCTAAGTTTCACCATATGGCGAACGATGGCATAAGTCATACCTGCCACTTTATAGGCCACGACCATGGGTTTTTTGAGTAAGGTCGCTTCTAAAGTCGCGGTACCACTGGCTAGAATAACCGCATCCGCTGCCGCCATAGCAGTTCTGGCATTGCCTTCTGTAACGGTCAACGGTAAATTCGGAGCATATTGAGCAAACAGTTGCTTTATTTGTTCGCTATGCGCGGGCCTTACTAAGGGACAGACGCAATGTAAACCATCTACAGACTCGGCAACTTTTTTGGCGGTCTCGATAAAGGATTGCGCTAATAATTTTAGTTCATTATCGCGACTACCCGGTAACACGGCCAATACTGGACGATCTGCTGGTAGCTTTAACTCTTGTCGCGCTCGAAGCACATCCGGTTGCATAGGTAATTCATCGGCAAGTGGATGACCACAAAAACGCGCCGCTACATTATTGTCATCGTAAATTTGTGTCTCAAAAGGCAGCAACGTTAGCATCAGGTCAACAGCTCGCTTAATCTGTTTAATACGGCCTTTACGCCAAGCCCATACTGACGGACTAACATAATGACTCGTTGGGATTCCAATGCGATGCAAACGTTCTTCTAGACCTAGATTGAAATCAGGTGCGTCGACACCAATAAACAAATCAGGAGGGGTTGCTTGCCAGTGTTGAATCAAGGCTGTGCGCATTGCTTTAAGTTCTTTGTACCGACCGAGAATCTCAACTATTCCCATGACGGACAAACGTTCAGAATCATAGAGTGCGTTACAACCGGCCTCTTGCATCAGCGGGCCCGCTACGCCTTCAAATTGGATATCAGAATATCTGTCTGACAATGCCTGCATCAAACGCGATCCCAATAAATCTCCAGATGCCTCGCCAACAACGATGCCAATTTTTATCGACATAGATAACAGGTCAGGGGATCTTATTTGTAACAGTACTCAGCGTGCTATTCCACGCTGGCTGTCACGAACAAACTCATACAGCGGAATAAGTTCTTTATGTTGTTCTGAAAGTGGTTTTATTTGTTCTAACGCCTCTGCGGCACCCAAGTTAGAACGGTAAAGCAATCTATAGGCTTTCTTAATTGCCGATACAGCATCCTTACTGAATTGATGCCGACGCAAGCCTTCACTATTAATGCCGTGTGGTTTCGCCATTTGCCCAGCCACCGTAACGTAGGGGGGCACATCCTTATTCACATGAGCACCGAAGCCGGTAAAACTATAAGCACCCAAGGAACAAAACTGATATATCAAAGAAAAACCGCCTGTAATAACATAATCATCGATTTCGACATGGCCTGCTAGGCTGGTGGCATTGGCCATCACTGTGTGATTGCCAATCATACAATCATGGGCAATATGCACATAAGCCATAATCCAATTATCATTACCGATAATCGTCGCACCACGATCTTGAATTGTTCCACGATTAATCGTCACATATTCACGAATGGTATTACCATCACCGATCTTCAGTCTCGTTGGCTCACCATCATATTTTTTATCTTGAGGAACTTCACCCAATGACGAGAACTGATATATCTTATTATTCTTACCAATATGGGTTGGGCCATTTATAACAACATGCGGGCCAATCCATGTACCGCTATCGATGCTGACATTTGGCCCAATAACACTATATGGGCCGATTTCCACATCCTCAGCAATTGACGCCGATGCATCAATAACAGCCGTACTGTGAATCATGCCTAACTACCTTTACCAGCACACATAATCTCAGCACTACAAACCACCTTGTCATCAACACTTGCTTCAGCATTAAACTTCCATATATTACGCATCGATTTATGCAACTTAACATCAAGCACCAACTTATCACCTGGTACTACCGTTTGTTTAAAACGTGCGCCATCGATACCAGCCAAATAGTAAATATTATCTTCACCGGGCTTTGTGTCGGTTGTGAGAAATGTCAATATGCCTGCGGCTTGCGCTAAAGCCTCAACTATTAAAACACCCGGCATCACAGGTAGACCTGGAAAATGCCCCTGAAAAAAAGGCTCATTAATTGTCACATTTTTAATCGCCCGAATTGACTCTCCAACTGTGTAATCCGTAACACGATCGACGAGCAAAAAAGGATAGCGGTGAGGCAAGTAATCAAGCACTCGCTGAATATCCATAGTGTTAAGTTCTTGTTCCGACATTTCTAAATTACCTAATACTTGTTATTTTAAAGCTTAGCCATATTCACTAAGACTTATCTGACCTAAACTTCTGCATAAATTTTGGCAATCTGCGTAGAGCAGCCACTTGACGATGCCAGCTAGCCTGACTCTGAGCACCCCAACCCGATGAATACACTCCGGCTTCGCGAATAGATTTCGTCACCATCGACATGCCAGTCACCGTTACGCCATCGACAATTTCGAGGTGACCAGCAACACCTACACCACCGGCAATCATGCAATGACGACCGATTGTAACACTGCCCGAAATACCTGCACATGCGGCAATCACCGTATGATCGCCGATACGCACGTTATGAGCGATCTGAATTTGATTGTCCAGCTTAACGCCGTTACCAATCACGGTATTTTCCAGAGCACCCCGATCAATAGTCGTATTAGCACCGATTTCAACATCATCACCGATGACTACTGAGCCAATTTGCGGCACTTTAATCCAAGCACCCTCTGCAGGCGCGATACCAAATCCATCCGACCCAATAACAACTCCCGAGTGCATAATGCATCGCTGCCCCAACTTTGCACCATGATAGACAGTAACATTGGGCATAAGCTGACTATTGGCACCAATAGTCACATCACTGCCTATGACGCAACCAGCACCTATTGTGACATTGGCACCAATCGTAACACCGCTTTCAATCACACAATGTGCGCTAATAGAAGCTGTTTTATCAACTACACTGTCATCAGCAATAACAGCTGTATCATGACACCCTGATGAGCCACTTACTTCTGGGTACAAGAGCGCCGCAGTTTGAGCATAAGCTAGGTAAGGATTACGACAGACTAAGGCATGTACTGGGCAATGCTCACTATCTTGCTCAGATAAGAGAACCGCCGTTGCTTTCGTGTCCGCTAAGTATTTTCTATATTGAGAATTAGCGAGAAAACTAATGTCACCGGATCTGGCAGACTGTAGTGTAGCAACACCCGTTATAGTTGTATCATGTCCGCTACTAAGCTTCGCTCCGACATGCTCAGCGAGCTCAGCTAGGGTAATTGCCACGACACTTTCCTTAGCCAGCGCAAATCCTAATTCTTAGAGCCATTAGTCTTCTTAAGACGCTCTAATACTTTGTTAGTGATATCAATCGTATCACTTGCATAGATCACTGCTTCACCAACAATAAGATCGTACTTACCTTCTTCAGCAACCTGCTTGATTACCTTAGATATCTCACGCTGTAACTGAGCCAACTCTTCGTTACGACGCAAGTTAAGGTCTTCTCGATATTCCTCTTGCACTCGGCGTAAGTCACGCTTTTGCGAAATAATATCGCGCTCAAGTGACTGTCTGGCGGACTCGCTCATCGTGTCCGCATCACGAACGAGGTCTTGCTCTAATTTTTGCACCTTCTTTTGCGCGGCAATAATTTCGTCTTTACGTGGCTGAAAATCCTTTTCAAGTTGTTCTCTAGCAGTTGCCGCCTGTGGTGCACTTTCCAATACTTTAATTGGGTTAACAAAACCAATTTTTACTTCAGCCAATGCTATACCTGACACCAGGCTAAACCAAGCTATAGTAAATAGTGTTAAAAATGTTTTAAACAAAATACACCCCTCTAAAAAAAGGTACCGAGAGAAAACTGAAATAGTTCGGTTTCATCACCAGCTTCGTCGTTCAATGCTTGACCTAAGCTGAACGTCAATGGGCCCAATGGCGACAGCCATAACATGGCGACACCGGCAGAATATCTCAACTCCGACGCCTCAAAATCACCGACTGTTTCATAAACATTACCAAAATCAAAAAAACCACTAATTCGGATAGTATTTGCATTTCTCGCAAAGGGAACCGGCAAAATCAACTGTACACTACCCGTAAGTTCGAACGCTCCGCCTAAGGCATCGCCAGTTGCTGGATCTTCGGGACCAAGCGAGTTAGCCTCATAGCCCCGAACAGAATTCACCCCGCCCGCAAAAAAGTTCTCGAAAAAGGGCAATTCAGATATATCACCAAAGCCATCACCTACCCCAACCTCGGTTTCTAGCAATATACCCAAATCTTCCGTTAACGGCCTAAGTATCTGCGTTCTAGAGGACAATTTATAAAAACCGAGCTCACCGGCACCAATTTCGGCCGAAAACCGCTGCATCGTCCCGCGAGTCGCCAATAAAGCACGGTCTCTTGAGTCATAAGTCCAGGACGTACTAAGTTGGATTGTACCAAAATCACTGCCATTTTCATCGAGAAAAGTCTGGTAAACATCTGGCGTTTCTGGAGTGCTACGAATTGAAATATCCTCTAGGCCAAAGGACAAATTCCAGCGAGCGTTCTCTGACAAAGGAAAACCATAGACAATATTGGCATTTGATACGTCCGCAAGAAAGCGTGCGATACTTCTATCATTATCGGTGTCTGTATCACGGAAAGTAAAATTAAAGCCACGACTGACGCCGTCTATCGTATAGTAAGGGTTGGTATAACCAAAGCTATAAATCGTGTTAACTTGACTGGTATTGACTGCAGCAGTAACGCGTTTACCGCTACCCAAGAAATTATTCTGGCTGATACTAAAATTAAGCAATATGCCCTGAGCTTGAGAAAAGCCAAGCCCAGCCAATAAGTTACCTGACGGCAACTCTGTCACGCTGAAATTGACATCAACCTCATCATCAACCGCAGGCACGGGAACTGTTTCAACATTGACTTCCTCAAAAAAACCTAGACGCTGTAGACGAACACGAGAAAGATTAATCTTCTCTGTTGACATCGCTCCGCCTTCTATTTGGCGCATTTCTCGACGCAACACCTCATCTTCGGTCTTAGCATTACCAAAAATATTGATGCGTCTGACATAAGCGCGTCGACCTGGGTCGATAACAAAGGTTACTTTTACCGTATTGTTCTCACGATTAATGTCAGGGACCGCATTGACATTAGCAAATGCGTAACCGTCATTACCGAGACGCTCGGACAGCTGTGATGAGGAAGCTGTAGCAACTTGGCGTGAAAAGATATCTTCTGGCTCCAAAGTCACCAAAGCCAATAATTCATCTCTATCAACAACCAAATCACCTGCAACATCTATATCAGAGACAGTAAACTCTTCACCTTCTACGATATTGATGGTGACAAAGATATCTTTCTTATTCGGACTAATACTCACTTGAGTAGAAGTAATCTCAAAATCAATATATCCCCGATCAAGATAATAAGAACGTAATGTCTCTAAATCACCCGAGAGCTTTTGTCGCGAATACTGATCCTTTTGGCTTAGAAATGCGTACCAGGCAGGGTCACCTAACTGAAACTTTTTTAGTAATTTTTTATCTGAAAAAACACGATTGCCAACAATATTAATATTCTTAATTTTGGCAATCGGCCCTTCATTAACAAGAATTTCTACAGAACGGCGATTAAGCTCAAGTTCTTCAACATCTGAACTGACCGAAACGCTATACATTCCGCGAGAAAAATACTGACGTCGCAGCTCAACCTCTACGCGCTCTAGAATAGACGGATCAAATACTTGCCCTTCGGACAAACCAATAGATTTCAACCCGTCAAGCAAAGCTTCGTCTTCAATCTCATCGTTACCAATGATCGCAATATTGGCAACGGACGGCCGCTCAGCAACAGTTATCACTAAAACATTATCGCGGCGCGAAAAACTCACATCCTCGAAAAAGCCGGTTTTATACAAAGCACGTATCGAATCTTGCACGCGCGCAGCATCAATTTCCTCGCCAGTTTTAAGGGGTAAATAACTCAGCACTGTACCCACGGTAACGCGCTGCAGCCCCTCAAACTCGATATCATCGATAACAAATGGAGAAAAATCGGCCTTAGCAACCGAAACAAATAAGACCAAGCTGCAAACGCAGCTAATAGCAGCGGAAAGGTATCTCACAGATAAAATTCTAGGTGTCAGCCAAAAATATGGGCTAAATCATTATATAAAGCTACGGACATTAACATAATTATAAGAACAATGCCGATTTGTTGCCCAGCAGCCTGCGCATGCTCGCCGGGAGGCTTTCCGGTAATGCCTTCAATAATATAAAACAATAGATGACCACCATCTAATATCGGAATCGGCAGCAAATTGAGCACACCCAAGCTTATACTGACCACAGCCAGAAAACTGACAAATGGCAACCAACCCGCACTTGCCGACTGACCAGCATATTGCGCAATACTAATCGGGCTACTCAAATTATCTATCGAAGCCTGGCCAATTACCATATTGAATAAAAATTTTATGGTTAAGACAGAAATTGACCATGTTTTCTCAACACCCTGCCATATCGCGTCTAAGGGAGAATGTTGAATCAAGGTTCTATGTTCTTGTAGCAAACCCTCAGGCACTAGAACACGAGCACCAATAAAGCCTACCTTTTCGCCACCGCGTTCAATTTCTCCTGGCACCAAGCTCATATCAATACGTGCACCGTCGCGCAATACTTTGATATCAATCGTCTTGCCAGCACTTTTCGAAATAAGCGCTACCAATTCACCCCAATGATGAATAACCCCACCATTCGCCGCAATAACCGTATCGCCGGCCAACATGCCCGCCTTAGCTGCCGCGCCGTCGTCGGTCAAAGATTCTATCGTCGCTGGCACTTGCGGACGAAATGGCTGTATCCCTAGTTGACCCAATAAATCTCCCCGCTCTAAACCCGCGGCAAAGCCATCAATATCTAACACATGACGACTTTCAACTTGGTTATCATCCTCGACCACGAGCTCAATAGATGTCGCACCAAACAAATTATCCAAGAAACCGGCATTAACTTGCTGCCAGCTGCGCGTCTCATCTCCTGCCACAGTTACTATTGTGGTACCAGCGATCATGCCCGCCTTATCAGCAATAGAGTCAGGCTTAATCTCGCCAATCACAGGTTTCATTGCCGGCACGCCGACACTGAACATCAATGCGTAAGCAATAATGGCAAATAAAAAATTCGCCAGTGGTCCTGCTGAAACTACCGCAAAACGCGTCGATAATGACTGCCGATTAAACGCGCGATGACGTTCAGCTTCATCAACCTCGCCTTCGCCCTCATCAAGCATCTTCACATAACCGCCTAGCGGCAGAGCTGCGACGACATACTCGGTATTGTCAGCACCACGACGCCAAGAAAATAAAGGGCGACCAAAACCAATTGAAAACCGCAATACTTTGACGCCAAGTTTCTTAGCCACCCAGTAGTGACCAAATTCATGCACAGTCACTAAAATAGCTATCGCGACAACAAACCAAACTATGTATTGCAGAATCGTGCTCATGAGTAAGAACTAATGATTGGCGCTAATAATTTCTTTTGCAAACGCTCTCGCCGCCAAATCATCAGCAATAATGGTATCGAGATCAGATGCTTCATGCGCGGGTAATTCGTCCATTACGCGCTCAATCACTTTGGCAATACCAAGAAAACTAAGTTCATTTGACAAAAACGCCTCAACCGCGACTTCATTTGCCGCATTCATAATGGCACTTGTCGTATCAGCTGACTCTGCCGCTCGATAAGCCAAAGCCAAGCAGGGAAATCGATCAAAATCGGGGGCTTCAAAGTCTAAAGAGCCAACGCTTAAGAGATCAAGCGATGACACACCAGATGGAATACGCTGTGGCCAAGCCAAGCCATAAGCAATGGGAGTGCGCATATCAGGACTTCCCAATTGCGCGATAACCGAACCATCACAATATTCCACCATAGAATGAATAATACTTTGCGGATGTACCACAACCTGCACATAATCCGGCGTTGTCGCGAACAACCAGCAGGCCTCGATCACTTCCAGGCCCTTGTTCATCATCGTCGCTGAATCAACAGAGATTTTTCTGCCCATATCCCAATTGGGATGTGCACAGGCTTGAGCAGGTGTTACCGATTGTAGCTCGGCCAAAGGTGCCTTACGAAACGGCCCCCCTGAAGCGGTTAGTAGAATTTTTTCTATACCGCATGTTTGAAAATCGTGCTCCTCAACCGACAAGCGCTCGCTAGGCATACATTGAAAAATAGCGTTGTGCTCGCTATCAATCGGTAAAAGCTCGGCGTTATTTTGTTTCACGACATCCATAAAGATTTGGCCGGACATCACTAAGGCTTCTTTGTTCGCCAACAACACGCGTTTACCTGCGCGCGCTGCGGCTAAAGTCGGTAATAAACCCGCTGCGCCGACAATGGCAGCCATAACGTAATCAACTTCATCGAGGCTAGCGATCTTTTCTAAGCCTTCATTGCCACTGTCAACTTCGATATCGGCACCATGATCACGCAAACGCTTTTCCAACATTTCGGCAGAATCAGCATCGGCCATCACAGCAATGCGGGGCTTATATTCAAGGCACTGAGCAAATAAAGCATCAACATCTGTGTTAGCACTCAGCGCAACGACACGGTAGCTAGATTGATTGGTTCGAATCACATCCAGTGTACTGACACCAATTGATCCAGTTGAACCAAGAATAGTGATTCCAAGCATTACAAGATCCCGAAAATGCTTAAACCAAATGCTGTCACTGGCAAAGCCGCAAGCAAACTATCTATTCGATCCAATGCTCCACCATGCCCTGGCAATAAGTGGCCACTGTCTTTAACACCGGCGCGGCGTTTTATCCAACTTTCAAATAGATCGCCGAACACAGAGAAAACAATCGCCACGATCGACAAAGAAACAAAAACAATAAAATGCATCGCTGTAAAATCAAAATACCAAGCCCCTAATAGCGCAAAGACAATTCCGACAAAAACTGCGCCATAAAACCCCTGCCATGTTTTGCCCGGACTAATATTATTAGCAAGCTTATCCTTGCCCCAACGGCGTCCAGCAAAATACGCACCCGCATCAACAATCCATACCAAGGCCATGACATATAGCAATAGTGCTGGGCCCTGATCAGTAGTTTGATGCAAATAAATCGCAGAAACCCAAGCCAACACAAATAATAAGAAACCTAGTGGCAGATACTGATAAGGCGATAGATCCTGCTGTAAATCCCCGCTTCGTTGCGCACCCAGCACGGCAAAAATAAGCACTATCCAAAGCAAGGTCGCAAACCCAGTCACAGCGGTTAACAGCTGTTCGCGCTCAAGCACAAAGAAAAAACCTAATAATAAACCAACAACTACGGAAACCATGAATAGAGATCGAGGCGTGATGACTAACTTTAATAAGCCACCCCACTCCCAAGCACCAGCTAAGACAATCAGAGCCAAAAGTATAGCTAAACCCTCAGTTGGCACCTTAAGGATAAAAAGCACCATGAGCGGCACCAATACCGCAGCAGTCATTAAGCGTTGCTTAAGCACTGGTCGACTCATCTCCCTGCTGACTTAGCTGCGCTGCCGTTTGACCGAAACGACGCTGCCGACCAGCAAACCACTCCAAGGCAAGATCGTAACTCTCTTCATTAAAATCAGGCCAGAGCGTATCGGTAAAATACAGTTCGGTATAAGCTAAATGCCAAAGTAGAAAATTACTGATTCTTTGCTCACCGCCCGTTCGTATGAATAAATCCGGAGGAACCACATCACCCAAGGCGAGTAATTTAGTCACCCGTTCCTCATCGATAGCCTCAAGCGCGAGTTCACTATTTGCGACGCTCTCCGCCATTTTTCGAGCTGCTTCAACTATCTCCCAACGGCCACCATAATTTGCGGCGATATTGACCAACAAGCCGTCATTGCTTTCCGTTAACTGCTCTATAGCATGAATTTGTTCTTGTAACGGCTCTGAAAAAGCAGAAGTATCACCAATAACACGTAAACGCACTTTGTTTTCATGCAATTTTTTACCTTCTGATTGAATAGCCTCGACAAAAAGTTTCATTAACAAACTAACTTCGTCTTTAGGGCGACGCCAATTCTCACTACTAAAGGCAAATAAAGTCAGCGCTTCAACTTGTTTACGTGCACTATGCTCGATGACCGCACGAACCGACGCAATGCCTGCTCGGTGCCCCATCACACGTGCTTTATTTCTTTGCAAAGCCCAGCGACCATTGCCATCCATAATAATGGCAACATGACGCGGCAAGGCGGACTGGCCTACTAATGACTGACTGCCAGATTCGGTAACTGTGACCATATCATTATTCTAAAGTGCAACTTCAATCAGGCGATTAAAGTAAGAGCCAGATGTTATATCTCTAGCAAATCAGCTTCTTTTTCTTCCATGATTTTTTCTACCTGAGCGACAAACTTATCAGTTATTTTTTGAATATCATCTTCGGCACGACGCTCTTCATCTTCCGTAATCTCTTTTTCTTTTAATAGTTCTTTAACATCACCGTTAGCGTCACGTCGAATATTACGCAGCGCTACTCTTGCACTCTCTGCTTCTGCTTTAACAACTTTTATCATATCCCGGCGACGCTCTTCTGTCAGCGGTGGCAAGGCCACTCGAATCACATTGCCGGAAGTGGAAGGGTTTAACCCAAGATCAGAAGCCATAATGGCTTTTTCGATAACCGGTACTAACTCTTTTTCCCAAGGCGTAACGCTTAACATCCGTGCATCAGCTACTGACACCGTAGCAGCCTGGCTTAAAGGCACATCCGAGCCATAGTAAGACACCATCACCTGATCTAACAAACTAGCATTAGCGCGACCTGTACGAAGTTTCGATAATTGATCGCGAAACGAATCAATACTCTTCGTCATCCGTTCTGATGCGTCTTGTTTTATTTCTTCTATCATGGCTTTATCCTAAGTTTACGAATGCAAACACAACGCTGTCACTAGCAGACTAATGTGCCTTTATCCTCTCCCTTGAGAATCTTCATCAAAGCTCCAGCTCCGGTAATATCAAGTAT
>CAYUVE010000060.1:0-11650 GCA_964447985.1 uncultured Thiotrichales bacterium | reverse complement strand
TCGTAAGACGAGACGAGTATGCCATTGCGCTTGGCATAGCTAAATGGCAGTTGGCGACCAGCTTGATCAACAGATTCGCTAACTAAAGCTGGGCTGATATTCTCTTCTGGAACCAGTGACTGTGTCATTAGCCCTTGCTACTGTCTAAAACGACATCCTTGGGATCGACGACAAACTCTAAAGGTGGTGGAATTTCAACTGCAGGATCACCGACACTAGATGACGCACCTGCGTTTTCTTCAAAAGGTGGAGGCAATTCAAGATATTGTTCGAACTCTGGCAATAAGGGCGATAACTCATCATCAACTAAGGCCACACCTCGCTCACGGATAGCTTGTTGCTTACCACGAATAAAATCATATTTACCACCAGCAATATAACGTGACTGTTCTTCGTTACGAATAATCAAAGGTCGTAAAAACACCATCGTGTTAGTTTTATCGTAAGTGGTTTCTTTAAAGCGAAATAGATTACCTAATACGGGAATATCTCCAAGGCCTGGCACTTTTTGCACGGTTTCATTAAGCCGATCTTCAATCAAACCACCTAATACGACGATACCACCATCCTCAACCAAAACACTGGTACTAATTTCACGTGTATTAGTAATGATGTCCGATGCGGTAGCCGCACTAGATACACTAGAAGTTTCCTGTTCGATATCTAGTCTAACCGCATCGCCCTCATTGATCTGTGGCGTAACACGCAAAATAATACCGACATCTTGGCGTTCAATCGTCTGAAAGGGGTTAGCCAAACCATTTGTCGTCTGCTGCGTTCCGGTGACAAACGGTACGTTCTGACCAACAGTAATTGATGCTTCCTCATTATCCAATGTCAGCAGACTCGGCGTCGATAGAACATTAGACGAGGTATCATTATTAATCAGGTTAACCAAAGCACCGAGATTGAGAATTTCTGTACCGCCAAATGTCGTTGAACCATCAATAAACCCTAAGGCCAAGCCACCACCATTCACCGCGGCAGGGTTGGCCGCCGCATCAGTAATAGATGGAACAAGACCTGTGGGTGACTGAAAACTTGTGCCGCCAAAAGCACCACTAGAGTTTAAATCTGTTGTCGACTGAAACTGCACACCTATGGCCGCTGCTGTACTACCCGATACTTCCGCTATAACCGCCTCAACCTGGACCTGAGCCCGGCGAATATCTAGCTTACGAATCACGTCTTGCAGCGCTAAAAACTGTTCTGGTGGCGCGGTGATAATTAAGGCATTGGTACTTTCATCTGCTTGAATATTTATCGGTGATGTTGGTGCCGCAGCAGCACCATCAGCGCCACCTTCCTGCTCTTCAATAATCGTATCACTAACACCGGTTAGTACTTCACGCATTTCTACCGCATCAGCGTAGTGAAGATAAATAACGTGAGTATTACCGCCACTTTCTAGTGGGGTATCAAGGTGTGAGATCACTGCCAGTAAACGTAAACGCGCCGTTGGTTCACCACTGATTAGAATACTGTTTGTTCTCTCATCAGCAACCAAAGTAGGTCGTGCACTGAGCACAGCCTGATTAGCGCCGGCAGAGCCACCTTGTTGTAAAGAATTTAAAATGCGTACGACTTCGGTCGCTGAAGCATTTTTCAGATTAACAATATCAATCTCGTCAACACTGGGTCTATCAATGCGTTTAATAATGTCATAAAGCCGTTCAATATTGGCGGCATGATCAGAGATCACCAAACTATTGCTAGGCGGATACGCTACTAAATGACCTTGCTGTGGCACGAGTGGCCGCAAAATTGGTACTAGCTGTGCCGCCGGTACATTGTTTAGCTCAATCACGCGGGTGACTAATTCATCGAGGCGGCCAGGCTTTTTCTGAGAAGCTAAGGGTACGGCGATTTGTTTGGCATTGGCCGAAGGAACAATTTTAACCACATTACCGGCTTCTATCGCTGCAAAGCCATGCACCTGTAGTACAGATAAAAAGATTTGATAAATCTCCTCGCGCTCCATCGGCCGCGACGAGATGATGGTGACCTTACCTTTGACCCGCGGATCAATAACGAAGTTTTTACCGGTCACTTCAGCAACAGTATTGGCCACCGCGGTAATGTCAGCCTCTTTTAAATTGAAAGTGACTGGTTCAGCCCAAACGGATAGGGAGAATAGGCAGCCGAAAAATATCGCTGCAAACCCATGGCGCTTGCTCATACGCTCTTGTTTTTGTTGCAAAACCGTCATATCCCTTTGTCGAATAAAGTTTTGAGGGGCAACTGATAATTAACGCATAAAAACATATCAGTGTCATCCCTGATTAAGAGAAAATGCATAGGACTGCGGAATATCATCACGCAGTATTTCTATATTGACCTGAGCGGCCTCGCCTAACTCACGTATTACTTCAAGCGCACGTACCGGACTATCGAGTTTAATACCATTTACACTGGTTAATACGTCACCCGCTTGTAAGCCAAAACGCTGTAAAAACCCCGCATCGCGACCAGGCTGTAATTTGAAACCGATTAAGCGACCTTGATCATCAGTTTGGGGGACAGTATTGACAATGCCAGCCAAACTTTCAGGATCATCTAAGAGCGCATCACGAAAATCATCGGGTGTTTCGATCACCTCGCCACCAGGAACTTCTGCATTATTCGAGGCGACAGGTGCGGGCATCGGTGCGGCTTCAAACTCAACGCCGTCTTGGTCTTTAGGTAGCAACAATGTCTCTAACTGCCCACCTCGTGACAAAATGATTTTGTCAGTATGAATCTCTTCAAGTTTTGCATTGCCCGGCAATGTTGCGCCAACAGCATAGGGCAATTCACCAGCGTTGGGCGCCGAAATAATGGCACGTGCCGTATCAGGACGATCTGAAGCAATCAGGCCTTTTAGGGTCAAGGGCAAACGCGTTTCCCGCACTACCTGCTGAGGCTGCTTTTTAACGGGTGCTTGCCTACTTACCTTGCCAAATAAATGGTGTGAGACCAAGCGATTAACATCTAGCCCTCGCTGTGAATTCGTAACATTTTGCTTTGCCGAGGTACTAGGCAATGGAGTCGCAACCGAGGCTTCAGAATCAGGGATGAAACGCCAAGTCAGTTGCGCAGCAGCAAATGCTGCAAACAGTATCAAAACGGTATTGACGAGCGCAGTTAACCAGCTCATTGTCGATTCACTCGACATAAGCTGCGTTACTTTATTAAAGTCAGGCGCTGTCATAGCATACTAGCGGATAGTAAATAACCGCTTAACTCCCCCAAGTTAGACGTCATTAATCACATCATACGACGTGGTAATAAAAATTGTGTGATCCAGGTCAAAAATTTTTAAATTCAAACACTTCTACGTGTGATACACAGATTAGGCTCATCGTTCAATCTGTTCCAAATCGCCTTATCACTGCGCAAGGTTATTCACACCAAGCAATAATCATGACAATATTAGTCAAGTTTTTAAAAAAGCAGGAAAAATCAGGCACACAAATCAATAAGTCATTGATATAAAAGAGAATATCTTTATACATGACCGAGGTTACGAAAATAATACATCATAGTGCCCAGCAATTCTCGACATTAAGCAGAAACTATCCACACAGTTATCCACAGGAGGAAAAACTATCATAAAACACAGTAACTTAGGCTGAATGAATCGCTTTCAGGTTCGACGCGTGCTAGTTGCTCGGTAAGGCGATACGTTGCAATAAAATACGACGAAAGTGATCAGGGTCCTTGGCGTGAGTTATTTCACCGGGCCTTGGGAAATGCAAATCGTATAAACGTGACAGCCAATAACGCAGCGCCGCCGCACGCAGTATCGCCGACCAATAGCTCAGCTCTTTATCATCTATCGCGCGTTGTTGCTGATATGCGCTTAGCAGCACTTGAAGACGCTGATCATCCAAGCCTCCGTCTGCTCGCACACACCAGTCATTCGCGACTACAGCAAGATCGTGCAGGAGGATATGGTCACAGGCATAATAAAAATCGATTACGCCGGATAAAGAATCACCATCAAACAAGGCGTTATCACGGAATAAATCACCATGTGTCAGTCCACGCGGTAGATCAGAGTAGTCATTTGATCGGTGGAAGACCATTTCACTATTCAGCAAGCGAGCATCTTCTTCATCAAGTACTGTCAAAACCTTCGCAGCCGCTGCTTCATGCCAAGCGACATCATGCTCACTTTGCCGATGATGCTGAAAATCCTTGCCGACATCATGTAGACGCCCCAGCGCATCGCCAATCGCGGCACATTGATTGATGCTTGGCTGGTCTACACCGCGACCACTAAGACGCTCAACTAACAGCGCAGGCCGACCACAGAGCTCTCGCAAATGCTGTCCTGCTTTATCCGCGATCGGCAACGCACAGGGCACATCGCGCTCGTGAGCAAAACGCATTAGCTCGATAAAATAAGGCAGTTCACCACTATTTAGCTCTTCAAACAAAGTTAGGACGAATTGACCAGCAGTTGTGGTAACGAAATAGTTAGTATTGACGATGCCGTCACTAATCCCAGCAAACTCCAACAGCTCGCCCTGGTCATAGGTAGCTAAAAACGCATCAAGCTGCGCGCGCTCAACGCGGGTAAACACAGACATAGTGGATCTTTTATTCTTTAGAGAAAACGAAATCGGCTCGGCCGAACAAGGTAACAGTTTAGCCTATTTCCACTTAAACAGTATCCATTGGGCGGTAGGAAGATTAGCGGTGGGGTCATCATCGAGCAATTCAAACTGCCCATCACCACTTTTGTCGGCCATGACATAAGCTGGCCCGGCAACAGGTATCACTTTGACCAGATAAAGACGACCATTGACGCGGTATTCTTCAACACGCTGATCTTTATCGTCTTGCACAATCGTCACTTCGGCCTCAGATAGATCAATATCTTCAGCCAACACCGGCATTGCTAATACAACGTAAACTAGCAAACAAATGCCGAGCTTAGACTTCATCATAAATCCAATAGGGTAGGCTGGCCTTCGACCGAAGGCTCGACACCACGGTTCTCGTAGTGGGTGAATATGGCTTCAACGGCTTCATCTGGGTCATCTATCACCTGAATTAAGTCTAGATCCGATTCGCTGATCGTACCTTCTTTGACAAGCGTTTCTTTGAACCAGTTCAATAAACCATCCCAAAATGAGCTCTGGACCAAAATAATCGGAATCCGCCGTGTTTTACCGGTTTGAACCAGAGTCAATATCTCCGCCAGCTCATCTAAGGTACCAAAACCACCTGGGCAAACGACGTAAGCCGACGCATACTTAACGAACATCACTTTACGCGAGAAAAAATGCCGAAAACTCAGTGAAACATCTTGATAGGGATTACCTGACTGCTCATGCGGTAAGTGAATATTCAAGCCGATGCTGGGTGACTTACCGGCAAACGCGCCTTTGTTCGCTGCTTCCATAATGCCTGGACCACCGCCACTGACTACACTGAACCCTGCATCAGATAGCCCACGTGAGATTTTCTCAGCCAGCTCGTAGTAAGGATGATCGGTGGGTGTCCGCGCCGAGCCGAAAATACTGACCGAAGGCTTAATTCGAACTAAGCGTTCAAAACCTTCAACGAACTCAGCGATAATTTGGAAAATCTTCCAGCTTTCTCGATGCAACATAGCATCGTTAATAGGCTGCAAGCGAAAATCCGAAGACTTAGTTTTTTCATCCATTCACACGACACCTTTAACATTCGCGACAAGCATGGACTAATGATACACATCAATAACTTGCCGGTTTAGTTTAATAGCGGCGTCTTAGAATAAAAAAAGAGGTTTAAATAGAGGCGTGCGCTACCTAAGAGGTAGCACACGATCGGTGAGACAATAACACTGTTTAATGTAGAGGCTTAGCCAAAGTCGCTTGATAACCTTCTATAAACACCCAGCCTGTTTCTTTTGCTGGAGTATGACAAGCTTGGCAGTTCTCTTCAAAACTCGTTGCGACATTTTTTTGTGGGTTGTCGGTTTGATACATCGACCAACCCCAGCCTTTCGCCCATAAAGGATTACCTTTAAAACGATTCTTGCTATCACGAACCATTACAAACCATAAGCGAACATCACTGTTCTGGTAACTCACGTTTGCACCTGTCGGGTAATCACCAGAATCATGTTGACGCAATTCTTTAACTAAGGTCGCGCCATCAGGAAAATCGCCGTGTTGTCGGTAGTACTCGATGGTTTTCGCTTCGGTATATACATCATGAAAACCGCTGACATCACCT
The DNA here is from genome assembly GCA_964447985.1 of uncultured Thiotrichales bacterium. GTDB lineage: Bacteria > Pseudomonadota > Gammaproteobacteria. The sequence continues at coordinate 5,440 of CAYUVE010000060.1, read as the reverse complement.
TCTGGCACAAACCACGAACCGAGATGAACCATATTTTTACGTGGGTCTTTAGGTAAAGAAATATTGCCTTTTTCATCGACATACTTCGAGAATGAAGACGACCCCGACGCGATCACTGGGCCTGTTAAGACGCTTAAGGCCAAGGCTAAGCCCATAAGGGTGGTATGCTTAATCATTACTATTTCCTCTGTTCTAAGATCCAATCATGTGTATGCTCACCATGAAACATACCCTGAGTGACTGTGAGGCTAAGATAGCGCGCCTTATTTAAAGCACCCATGGCTGGAACAATGTTTTTCTTGTCCAATCGTCCAAGATTGATAAGAATGGTGCGATGGAGAAAAACAACACCGACATCCTCGGGCAAGTGCTTAACTCGATTCGCTTGCGCGGCAGCATATTTTTTTGCTCAAAGCTTTCTGCACCTTGGGGCATGACCTTAACAACGGCTGACCACCCACGCTTTCATTTTGTGCTCGAAGGCAATTGCTACTTACAAACTGACGATATGGCTGAGCCTGTCGCCATGCATACCGGCGACTTTGTCCTGATCACTCGCGGTAACGCACATTGGATCGCAGACAAGCCCAATAGCGAACGTATTGAAAGTGATACCGCCGCCAAGGCCTATCAACGTGGTGAAAAAATATTCCAAGGCGGTGAAACCGTCACCCGTTTGCTTTGTGGACGTTTTGTCTTTGATCAACGTCACCAACACCCCTTACTCACGACCTTACCCAGCCGTATTCAAATGACAAATATTGAAAAATCTAAACGTCATTGGTTGCATCAAACGGCTTTACTTATTGAGCAAGAATTACAACAAAGCGGCTCGGGAATAGAGGTCTTAGTTGATCGTATTTGCGAGGCACTGTTTATCCAAATCTTACGCAGCAGCAATACCTTGGCAGAACAGCACTCTGGATTCCTTTCTGCGCTGCAAGACCCTCTAATCAGCCAAGCACTGCAGTGTATTCACAAGCAGCCCGCCTATGACTGGACAGTAGAGAATCTCGCCACACAATGTCATTTGTCTCGATCCGCCTTTGCTAGCCGCTTCCAGCAAAGAGTCGGGCTGGCACCCATTGCCTATCTAACCTTATGGCGTATGCAAAATGCTTTATCCTTATTACGTGATACCCCCTTATCCATGGCACAAATTGCTGATCACCTAGGTTATTCTAGTGATATGGCCTTGTCTAAGGCATTTAAGCGCTTCTACGGTGAAACGCCAGGCGCTACGCGCAAAACCATGCGCCGAGAATTTATTTTCCAACAATAAGGCTAAACCAAGCATTTTCTTTTATGAGTAAAAACAAACCCCTTATCCTTGTCGACGGTTCCTCTTATCTCTACCGCGCTTTTCATGCCTTACCGCCTTTAACCAACTCTAGAGGCGAACCGACTGGCACCGTCTTTGGTTGTATCAACATGATCAAACGCTTGCTAGAGGACTACGAGCCAGAGCACATGGCTGTCATCTTTGATGCCAAAGGCAAAACCTTTCGCGATGACATCTTTCCAGAATACAAGGCACACCGCCCACCTATGCCCGATGAGCTACGCGTACAAATTGAACCCTTGCATGCTTGGGTAAAAGCCATGGGACTACCTCTACTCAATATCTCAGGCGTAGAAGCAGATGACGTTATTGGCACCTTAGCCAAACAAGCTACCGAAGCTGGTATTAAAACCATTATCTCGACAGGTGATAAGGATCTCGCACAATTAGTCAACGAGCACATTAGTCTAATCAACACTATGACTAATAAAGTCATGGATGAAGCCGCAGTAGAAAAGAAATTTGGTATTGGTCCAGAACTTATCGTGGATTACCTGGCCCTGGTCGGGGATAGCGTAGACAATGTACCGGGCGTCCCCGGCGTTGGCCCAAAAACAGCCGTTAAATGGTTACTCGAACACGGTTCAGTTGAGGGTGTTATCGCCAATGCGGACAAAGTCAAAGGCAAAATTGGTGAGAAACTGCGCGCCAACCTTGAGCAACTACGCCTATCGCAAACCCTGGTCACCTTGAAATGTGATGTTGAACTGGATGTGACACCGACAACATTAAACGTCGGGCAACACGATATCAGTATCTTGCGCGAGTTCTATCAACGTATGGAATTTAAGCGCATGCTCAAAGATGCGATTGAGCAAGAACAAGGTACATCAGCCTCTAGCCCGTCCAAAAAGGATAATGTAGAAGATACATCCGCTAAAACTAGTGAGGCAAAGAAAACCTACCACACCATTTTCGATATTGAAGAACTCAAAACTTGGCTCAAGCGTTTACAAAAAGCCAAATTATTTGCGTTTGATCTTGAGACCACATCGCTCGATTATATGCAGGCAGAAATAGTAGGGTTTTCTTTTTGTATTGATCCACATGAAGCTGTCTATGTACCGTTAGCGCATGATTATGAGGGCGCGCCAGAACAACTTGATAGAAAAGAAGTACTCGCCTTATTCAAACCTTTACTCGAAGACATCACCCAACATAAGGTAGGACAACATATTAAATACGATATGAATGTTCTGGCCAACTATGACATTCATCTGCGTGGTGTTGTCTTTGATACGATGCTTGAGTCCTATGTGCTAGATAGTACCGGCACTCGCCACGACATGGATTCTCTCGCATTAAAATACCTAGGTCAAAAGACTGTTCATTTCGAAGATATCGCTGGCAAAGGCGCCAAGCAACTAACTTTTAACCAAATACCGATTGAGACTGCGGCACACTATGCAGCCGAAGATGCCGATATCACGCTACAACTGCATGAAACACTCTGGCCCAAATTACAAGCACATAAAGAGCTTAGCCAATTATTACGTGATATAGAAATACCGCTAATACCCATACTTTCAAACATCGAATACACCGGCGTGTACATCGATGCAGACATGCTGAAACAGCAAAGCAAAGAAATCACTGAAGAACTTGCAAAGATTATTGATGAAGCAGAACAATTAGCCGGACAAGCGTTTAATCTTGATTCACCAAAACAGATTCAAGAAATTTTGTTTGAAAAACTTAAGCTACCTATCTTAAAAAAGACACCTAAAGGACAGCCCTCAACAGCAGAAGGCGTTTTACAAGAGCTGGCTCTAGACTACCCACTACCCAAGCTTATTTTACGCTATCGTAGTTTAGCCAAGCTTAAGTCCACCTATGCAGATAGCTTGCCGCTACAAATTAATAAAAAGACTGGTCGAGTACACACCTCATACCATCAAGCCGTGGCTGCAACGGGTCGCCTATCTTCAAGCACACCTAACTTGCAAAATATACCTATTCGCACTCAAGAAGGACGCAGAATTCGACAGGCTTTTGTAGCACCGAATAAAGACACTGTCATCCTTGCTGCTGACTATTCACAAATTGAGTTACGCTTAATGGCGCATTTGTCGAACGATATTGGCTTAGTGTCCGCTTTTCAGCAAGGCTTAGACGTGCACAGCGCCACTGCTGCTGAAATATTTGGTGTTGGCGTAGATGATGTTGATGGTGAACAGCGACGTCGCGCGAAAGCCATTAACTTTGGTTTGATCTATGGCATGTCAGCGTTTGGTTTGGGGCAACAATTAGGAATAGGGCGTAATGAAGCTCAACAATATATTGATCTCTATTTTCAGCGCTACCCCAATGCGAAAGCTTTTATGGACAGCACGCGAGCCTTGGCAAAAGAGCAAGGCTATGTCGAAACTATTTTTGGCCGACGTTTATATCTACCTGACATCAAATCACCTAATGCACAACGGCGACAATATGCCGAACGCGCCGCCATCAATGCGCCAATGCAAGGCAGCGCTGCAGACATCATAAAACGTGCTATGATAAAGTTAAATGACTGGATCGTCAGCGAAGCTCCAGCAGCAAGGATGATAATGCAAGTTCATGATGAACTGGTTTTTGAGGTGGCGACCAGCCAACTCAACCAAGTCCAAGAACACATCCAATACTGCATGAGCCATGCTGCCGAGTTAAGCGTTCCCCTAGACGTTGGTATCGGAGTAGGGTCAAATTGGGATGAAGCGCACTAAGAAGGTTTAATAAGTTTTGTTTCATTTAGTAACAATTTATGGGCAGCTATTGGATACTACAAAAAATACTATAGACTATAAGCCTAGACCAATAATTTATTCATTTGCGGTGAACTTTAAGGTTAAGTAGATACTCTTAGAACATGTAGCACTTACCACTTTGTTCCTCCCAGACATAGTGGCAAAGATATCCTGGCATCCCCAGCCGGGATTATTACCCCGGTTTTCTCCTCCCTTAGATTAACCGGGGTTTTTTTTAGCTGGATTCAGGGCTTATCGACCAATAACCATTCATCTAGTCTGGCTATAGCTTGATCTAAACCGGTTTTTTTTAGCGATGAAAAATTTTGAACGCTAACCAAACCTCCATCGGCAGACCATAGCTTGGCCAAGGACATCATTTGGTTTTTGGCTTTTAAGCAAGTGTTTGAGGCTGCACCACGGCTTAGCTTATCGGCCTTAGACAAAAGAATATGCACAGGCAGGCCTAGCTCAAGACAATAGCCCAGCATATGTTGATCACCTTCACCTAAGGGATGTCTGATGTCAGAAATCAACACTACACCTTGTAAGGAATGTCGCTGTTGGAAGTAGTCGGACATCAATTTATCCCAGTCTTTTCTCACCGAAGCGGCAGCTTTCGCATAGCCATAGCCTGGCAAATCAACTAAACGCCGTTGCTCATCGACACGAAAAAAATTAATTTGTTGCGTACGACCCGGCGACTTACTGACACGAGCAAGACTATGCTGATCGGCAATGGTATTCAAAGCACTCGATTTACCAGCATTCGACCGGCCGACAAAGGCTACTTCGGCACCTTCATCATCGGGGAACTGTACAGACCGGGCGGCACCAAGCATAAACTCGGCCCGGCGATATAATGATTTATTCTGACTCACATCGGATAGTTTAAAGAATGTCGTGACGGAATACACTTGCGCACAACCAAATGCAGACTATGTCGAGCATAAGGCAATTTATAGAACTTGATAAGGAACACTCTTGCCACCACATAGTCAGAAAATTACAGCAAACTGATAGAAATTAAGAGCATGTTCAGTCGTAGACCGCAACAATCATTGCACTTACTTTACGAGTCTTCTACTCTGCTAACAAAAAGGCGTAATAAGATGAAATTACTTCAGGGAATATTGGTGACATTAGCGTGTCTGCTCTTAACTGGCAACGCAGCCCTAGCTGTAGAAAAGTATCAAGCAGGCCAAGCTTACAGTGTCATCAACCCCAAACAGGCCAAGCTTAGCGACTCAGATAAAGTCGAAGTGCTAGAAGTCTTTTGGTACGGCTGTCCTCACTGCCACCGGTTTCAACGTGATGTTGAACGTTGGCTAGAAGACAATGCCGGCAAAGGCAGTTGTGTTCGCTTACTGGC